>NZ_JBFTLU010000776.1:0-1046 GCF_056396605.1 Pseudomonas sp. 05T35 | reverse complement strand
ACGGAACACTTTGAAACTCAACACCACGAACAGGAACAGGCCGAAGTAGAACAACACACTGGCAAACCGGTCGATCTCGCCGAACACGTTGGTATATGCCAGGAAACCTACTTCAAACGGTGCAATCAGGACCATCAGCGAAGGCACCATACCTTTGGCCATAGCTGCCTGATGCACCAGCCGCGAAAAGATCCGGGTGAAGAAAACCAGTGCCAGCACCGCACCCACGGCGAGGGCGAAAAGGTTGAATTCTGCGGCCCAAGCCATAGGCATGTGCGCACCGGTTACCGCTATATCGAGGGTGGCGACACCTGGTATCAGCCAGGCAGGTACGGCATTCAACGAATCCTGATTGCCCGACAACAGACGGGAAACCACGAGGCCAGCAAGCAACACGGTCAATACGCTGCCCAGTATCCAGAGAGCCAGTCCAAGCAACTGGCTGTGTGGCGCCGCGACTGCCGAAAGCAGCAACAATGCGATGGTGACGGTGCCAAAAAAGTTGCTGGCGATTGGATGGTTGAACTCGGCCCTTACCGCTTCAGGGTGTTTCACCCATTTGGTCAGGTAACTCAGGGTCAGCAACACGAATACCAGGCCGGCCAGCGCGCCAATCGCTTCTCCCAACACGCCGCCGATGCCGTAATACTGACCGCTCAAGCGCCATGCCAGTCCCAGGCCGGACAAACCCATGACTGAACCGAACAGATTGATGGGCAGGTTTTTGATGGACGTCGTGCTGCGTGGTATCGATTGCTCAACTGCGATGGAGGGGGTGTATGCAGTGTTCATGGCAGTCTCCCGTTTGACTGAATTTGCCGTTGGAGATATTTTCAGCCAAACGACATTTGGCTGAAATGATCTTGAAGCGACGTATTCAGCCAATGATTCGACGAGGACAGACATCATGCGCATAACCCTTCTGGCATTCCCCCGCGTGCAGCTGCTGGACGTCATCGGCCCGGCAGACGTCTTTGCCGAAGCGGCCCGGCAGCTCGGCAATCCGCGCGCCTACCGGGTCGAAGTCATCGGTACTGACAAGGGAA
>NZ_JBFTLU010000775.1:0-1047 GCF_056396605.1 Pseudomonas sp. 05T35 | reverse complement strand
ATGATGTTCTGGACACTGAACCTGTGGGTGGTGCTGCGGGGGGCCGAGTCGATCAAATGGCTGGAAACACTCTCGGCACCGCTGCTGGTGGCGGTGGGGCTGGGCCTGCTGGTCTGGGCCGTGCCGAATGTGTCGCTGACCGAGTTGCTGGCCCAGCCACCGAAACGTCCTGAAGGCGCCAGCGTAACCGGTTACTTCCTGGCCGGGCTGACCGCGATGGTCGGGTTCTGGGCGACCTTGTCGCTGAACATCCCGGACTTCAGCCGCTATGCCAAAAGCCAGAAAGACCAGATCCTCGGGCAGATTTTCGGTTTGCCGCTGACCATGTTCCTGTTCGCCTCGCTCGGGGTGGTGATGACTGCCGCGTCGGCGAAACTGGTGGGTGTGACCGTGTCTGATCCAGTCAGCCTGATCGGGCATATCCAGAGCCCGGTGTGGGTGGCGTTCGCCATGGCGCTGATCATTATTGCGACGCTGTCGACCAACACGGCCGCCAACATCGTTTCGCCGACCAACGACTTCCAGAACCTTGCGCCTAAACTCATCAACCGCACCAAGGCGGTGATGTTGACTGGTCTGGTGGGGCTGGCGCTGATGGGCCACGAACTGCTGAAGAAGCTTGGGCTGATTGTCTCCAATGTCAGCCTGGAAACGGTCTATTCCAACTGGTTACTCGGTTATTCGAGCCTGCTCGGGCCGATCGCCGGGATCATGGTGGTGGACTATTTCCTGATCAAGAAACAACAACTGGACCTGGCTGGCCTGTACCGCGACGACGTGTACCCGGCGTGGAACTGGAATGGCTTCATCGCCTTCGGTGTGCCGGTGGTGTTGACCTTGCTGTCGCTGGGCAGCGATGCCTTCAGCTGGTTCTACAGCTACGGCTGGTTCACCGGCTCGGCCCTTGGCGGGCTGATGTATTACGGGTTGTGCGCAATGCGTACTAGCCCGGCTGTTGTGAAGTCTCCGGTGTGACGGATGGCCTCATCGCGAGCAGGCTCGCTCCCACAGTGGATCTCCAGTGTTCACAAAACCCTTGTGGGAGCG
>NZ_JBFTLU010000774.1:0-1047 GCF_056396605.1 Pseudomonas sp. 05T35 | reverse complement strand
GGGCTACACCGCTGAGTTTAGACGTCGGCGCCTTCCTGGCTCGGCCAGCGTTATCAACCCTCGTGGCCGGACGGCTCGGCCCTTTTGCCCACGATTCCGAATTCAACCGGCGCCTTGATGTAAAACAGAGCAATGTCTTCGGCCTCGAGCCGCTCGAACAGGCGAGTGCACTCTTCTTCGGTAATCGCCAGGCGGATCTCGGCGGGCTGATCGCCCATCTCGAAAAAATGCGCGGAATGCAGTTTCCCGGAATGCCCGAAGCCTTCGATACCGGTTGCCAGAGTGGCCCCGTGCAGACCCATTTCCTTTGCCAGATCAATGAGCCAGTCACCGAGCATTTTTCCGTGATGACGGCGGTTTTGCTGAGTAAAGAAAATCACCAGAAAACCTTGCATGACGGATCTCCTCTTCAATGACCTCGATGACCCAACATAAACCTGCCTTGCCGAATAGTGTAGTGCCCGGGATTTGTTGCTGAGGCGGTAAAGAAGATCAGCGGTCATACGCCCCGTTCAGCAGGCTGCTATGCCTTCTCATGGGAGCTGTCGATCAAGTCAGCCGAGGGAGGCGCTGAAAAACAGATGCGTGGCCAGGGTCGCGGCACCCACCTTGTGCGCGCAGAGAAAAACCGGTGCCAGCCCCTGACAGGAGGTGGCAGATGCTCTACATCGTCAGTTGGTCAATCACTCCGGAACGTCGTAATAGCGCAATCGAACGTTTTCTCAAGACAGGCGGAGCCCCACCCGCAGGCGTCAAGATGCTGGGACGCTGGCATGCCGTAGGACGCATGACCGGTTTTGGTGTTGCAGAAGCCAGTGATGTCACACTGATACAGAAATGGGTGCTCGAATGGAGCGACCTGCTGGCCATGGAGATTCACCCTGCGTTGACGGATGAACAGGCCGCGCCGCTGCTGGCGGCGGCGCTTGGCAAGTAATAACCGGCGCCTGCAATGACGCAGATCCAGTGTGGGAGCGAGCCTGCTCGCGATGACGGTTTTACATTCGGCATCAATGTCGACTGTCACACCGCTATCGCGAGCAGGCT
>NZ_JBFTLU010000773.1:0-1061 GCF_056396605.1 Pseudomonas sp. 05T35 | reverse complement strand
CCGCGATCACCAACAGTCGTGCGCGTTCAAGACCTACGGCACCCAGCAATTCCATGCGACGGGAATCGCCATAGTGCACGCAGCTTTCACCCGCTGCGGCTTGATGAACACGAACCGGGTCATCGTCCAGCGCAACGAAAGGCTGTCCTTCGCGACGCAGAAAACGCCCTATGGACTGACCCACCCGACCGTAGCCGCAAATCACTACATGCCCGTGCAGTTCGGCGTTCAATGCAGCGATCTGATCGAGTCGCGCTTCCTTATCGGGTTTGCGATGCAAGCGTGCGGCAATGCCCGGTGCTGCGCGCAGCAACAGTGGTGTCAGCAGCATCGAGCAGAATGTTGCGGCCAGTAACAGACCGCTGAGTTCGGCCGGTATCAGTTTGTTCTGTTGCATCTGTGCCATCAGCGCGAAGCAGAATTCACCGCCTTGCGCCAATGCCAGGCCGCTGCGCCAGGCAGTTTCGCCGTCGCTGCCGCGCCATTTGACCAAGGCTGCGACCAGGCTGCCCTTGATCAGCAGTAACCCCAATGTCAGGCCGAGAATCAACAGGCCATGGCTGGCGAACAGCTGCAGATCGATCAGCATGCCGATACTGACGAAAAACAGCCCGAGCAGAATGTCGCGGAACGGGCGAATATCGGCTTCGATCTGATGTCGGTAATGGCTCTCGCCCAGCAACATGCCGGCAAGGAAGGCACCGAGGGCGGGGGAGAGCCCGAGCAGATGAGTCAGCCAGGCAGTCAGCAAGACGATGACCAGGGCCAGCAGGACGAACAGCTCGGCGGAGCGCGAGGTGGCGACTTCGTGGAACAGTCGTGGCAGTAACCAGCGACTGGTCAGCAACAGACCGACAAACAACAGCAGGGTTTTACCCAGCGTGATCGGCAGCGCCCAGTACCAGCTTTGATCGCTGCTGCCGGCGAACACCGGGACCAGCGTCAGCAACAGCACCGCAACGACATCCTGAAACAACAGCACGCCAATCGCGTTCTGGCCGTGATGGCTGAAGATCTCGCCGAGGCTGCTCAGCTCTTTGCTGACAATTGCCGTGGACGAT
>NZ_JBFTLU010000772.1:0-1069 GCF_056396605.1 Pseudomonas sp. 05T35 | reverse complement strand
GCGCTGATCTGTGCGACTCACCGCGACCTCAAGCGTCTGGTCGAGGACAAACACTTTCGCGAAGACCTGTTCTACCGGGTCAATGGCATCAGTGTGATGCTGCCGGCGTTGCGTGAACGCGATGATTTCAGTGAGTTGGTGAACCGTCTGCTCGGCAAACTGGATGCCCCGACGGTCAAGCTCAAGGGCGACCTGAGCAACTTGCTTGCCGGATACCACTGGCCGGGCAACATCCGTCAGCTGGAGATGGTGCTGCGCACCGCGCTGGCGATGCGCGAACCCGGTGAAACCGTGCTGAGTCTGGAGCATTTGCCCGACAGCATGCTCGACGAGTTGAATGCCTGCGAGCGCTCAACCTGCGGCAGTATCCGCGAGAACGAACTGGAGCTGATCCGCCAGTCCCTCGACAATCATCACGGCAACGTTTCGGCAACGGCCGATGCGCTGGGCATCAGCCGCGCGACGCTGTATCGCAAGCTCAAACAGTTGCGCAACTGATGCGGCGCTTGATCGTCAGGCTGGTCGACAGTCACAACCCCCAGGCACTGGACGCCGCCTTACAGTGGCTGTACGGCTTCGTGCGCCCGCATCGGCTGGCGATTGCCGGGCTGCTCGGGTTGTCGGTGTGCGCCTCGTTGCTGGTGCTGGTGCAGCCCTGGCTGACCAAGTTGCTGATCGACGATGGACTGTTGGCGCACAACTTTTCCATGCTGGTGCTGATCGCGGGGTTGATGATCGTCGCCGGATTGCTTGGCACGGCGTTGTCGGGGATCAATCGCTACCTGCACACACGGTTGTCGGGGCGGATTCTGTTTGCCCTGCGCGACGACCTTTATCGGCATTTGCAGACGTTGTCGCCGGGCTTCTACGGACAACGGCGGATCGGCGACCTGATGTCGCGCCTCGACGGTGATGTGGCGGAGATCCAGCGCTTTGCTGTCGACTCGCTGTTCTCGGCGGTTTCCAGCGTTATCGGCCAGCGCTTTGCTGTCGACTCGCTGTTCTCGGCGGTTTCCAGCGTTATCGGTCTGGTCTGCGCAGTGGCGATGTTGCTGACCCTGTCGTGGAA
>NZ_JBFTLU010000771.1:0-1071 GCF_056396605.1 Pseudomonas sp. 05T35 | reverse complement strand
GCGCCGCCCAGACCACGCCACAGACGGTGGCGTTAGCTGGAGACCACTCCTCTCCCTCGCGGGTCGTCTCGACGAATCTCGTATTCCAGAGCAGGCTGCCGCTCATGCCTTTGGGGTGAGGCAATGCAACGGGAGGCTCACCAGGCGCGCTCTTCGCAGAGTTTGGGTAGTGGATCGCAACATGCTTGCCACGATMGAATGCCGCATGTTTCGGATCGTCACCTTGTAAAGCCTGTGAGAGCATGGGAAGACCGAAAGTGTGTAGCTCTCCGAACAGTGTGCTCCTGAGCCTGTCTGGGAGGATGGGGTCGTGTCGTTCTAGCTTGAACCCCGGGAAGCCGATCCAGAACAAAAGCTCTCCGTCAACGGCGAAATACTGGTATGAGAGCAAATCCTTGGGGAGAGCCTTTATGCTTGAACTCGCAGGAATTGGGGCGACCCGAGCCACGGCTGCGTCAACCGGCCACTTGGCCACTTCTGGTAACTCGGTGATCGCTATGTACTCGTCTCCAGGAACAGGCAAATGAGCGAGCATGGCGTCTTTCGGTGCATCCTCGAACACGTGGCTTGCCGTAATCAGCCAGGTTCCTTCCTTGCCCTCCAAATAGCCGCCCTCGGAAAACACTAAACTACGAAACGCCCGCTGAACGATTTAGCCAATCTGTTGCATCCACCGGTTGAATCCACAGTCCCGAGTGTGTAAAAACGCAGGTACCATTTTGAAGTCTGCGTCGCTACGTAGAATCTGCCAGTGATTCGTTGATCAGCGAGCTTGAAATTTGCGCAGGAACGCGATTTACGCTCTGGTTCTGACCGTCAAACCGGCTCCAAAACGTTTTTACACAGCCTCGGTCGATTACGGCCCTTCGTGACAGGCAGAAATCGGCCGATTCTGTTGAAAAAGTCCGGCTTGGTTTCCACGGCAGAAAAGTACGCGCCTGAGATTGAAGTCCTTGCTTTCAGCAGAGGCTTCCGGACTCGGATTTTACGTAGCAGCGTGTAAAAGAGGTGTTTTCACCCATCAATATTCGAGCATTTTGGGCAAACCGACTTTTTCAACAGAATCGGCCA
>NZ_JBFTLU010000770.1:0-1078 GCF_056396605.1 Pseudomonas sp. 05T35 | reverse complement strand
ACAATGTCCTATTCTTTGGTGTAGATGTTGAACTGTTTACCTGGGATGGTCACCCAGGAAGCAATTGTTTTTGCCCCGGATGGGCCAGCTTTGGTTGTATGAACGTCTTTCGCCGCAAGTTGATAGCTCTCGCCTGCGCGAACGGTTTTCGCGGGTTGCCCATCAATAAGAACGATTATTTCTCCTTGGATGACATACACAATCTCCGGTCCGATAGCCCGGTGACGCGGTTTTTCTGCATTGGGCGGAAACTCCGAGATCCCCATACCCAACTCACGATTAGTTCCATTTACGGCAATCCTCTGCAATGTTTCTGTCTCTTTTGCGGCAGGCGCAATACCTGCAGCCATGGCTGGATGAGCAGCCATCATGGTTCCGACTAAAATAGAAATGGATAGATATTTATTCATGGTTGATGCTCAGATTTATTATCGCTAACAGTACAGTTTTTCTGTGTTGTCAGCTTCTGATATCCAACACCCGTTACACCTCTTGAGCCGCCACAACCACCGCCCCGCGAGCGATCAACAGCTCCCGCAGCACCGAGCGATGGCAGTGGCGTTCTTCCTTGCAGTAGCAGCCGATTGCCAGCGACGTTTGATGGGACAGGGCAGCCAGCAGATCCAGCAGTTGGCTGGGGGCGGGGTGGTTCATTTCGGCCTTGAATTTACGTCGAAAGGCTTCCCAGTGTTTTTCGTCTTCCGCAGCTTTGGCTTCTGTTACCAGCTCCGCGCTGGGCGACAGGGCCGGGAGCCAGGTGTCGTAGAAGTCGCGGCTGGCGAATTCGGCTTTCGGAACGCCGCGCGGTGGGCGGCGGACTGTGCCCAGGCGCAGCCCTTCATGGGGTGTACGGGGCGTGCCCAATTGCACGATATGGATAGGCATTCATGCCTCCATTAATGATGACTGCGCTCAAGCCAGTCAGCGGCCGAGCGGCAGATGCAGATCCCCAGGAAGTAAGCTGACATCGCCAGCCACAACCCCATGACCCAAGGGTTGGCGGTCGGATGGTTGAGGACCAGTGACAGGCTGCACAGCAACCAGATGGACGTCACGGCAATGTTGATCGGCATGAACC
>NZ_JBFTLU010000769.1:0-1079 GCF_056396605.1 Pseudomonas sp. 05T35 | reverse complement strand
GTGTTTGCTGCTGTCGAGGACTATCAGCGTTATCTTGCCGACCTTCGAGAGCTTAAGGAGGTATTTGGGGTAAGGGTGTATGCCTACTGCCTGATGACCAATCATGTCCATTTGTTGTTGGCGCCAAGCGAATCGGTGGCAGGCCTCGGGCAGCTAATGAAGGCGCTGGCGGCGCGTGCCACTCGGTACCGTAACCGGTTGGAAGGCCGTACCGGTACGCTGTGGGAGAGTCGGTACAAGTCCAGTGTGGTGCAATCCGATACTTATCTGTTGGCATGCTGTCGCTATATTGAACTGAATCCGGTACGTGCATGCATGGTGGTCGATGCGACGGACTACCCTTGGTCGAGTTACCGGGCACGTGTAGGCGATCTGCCTGATAGCGATTGGCTAGATACTGACGCCTGTTTCGATGTGTTGGGTGATACCAGCCTGGAACGGTACAAAAATTATGAGGGTTTTGTACGACAAGCTGTTTCCAGCGAAGAAGTAAGGCTTATCCGTGAAGCTCTACAACGTGGGCAGCTAACCGGGACGGGGSGTTTCGTCGATGAAGTAGAACAGATTTCGGGGATTCGAATAGAGCGTCGAGGTCAAGGCAGGCCAAGGGAAAAGTCTGGGGTTGTAAAATAAATCTGTCCCCTTTTTGGTCGTGGATCAAAGACCTGTGGTCGGAGTTCCAAGAAGCCCTGATGCTCCTAAGATTGTTGATCCAACCAAAGGGCAGCCGAGCGTGTCACTAGAGCTTCCAAAGGTCTGGGATTCTTTGCTTGAAAAGCATTCATCGAACGCGCGAGTGCTTACGCAGGAGGAGTTATTTCATGAATTCGGACGTTGAGTATCAGTCGTTAGAAAATGATCTTTTTAATGGTTATAAGTCGGTGGCGTTGTTTGTTGTTGGTAATGAGCATTATTATGTTGTGGATGATAAGTGCAATTTTTGTATTGATGTCAGGCCTGACTATTTAACTTATGTTGAAAGCGGTCGGTTAAATGTGGCTGATTATGAAGCATCTCTTCGCCTTTTTAGGGCAGGGGTTTCCGTGTTGAATGCGGTAAATTTTCGCGAGTATATAAAT
>NZ_JBFTLU010000768.1:0-1080 GCF_056396605.1 Pseudomonas sp. 05T35 | reverse complement strand
GTGTGCGCCTTCAGGAAGGAGTAGGCCGCTGCCAGCGAGTAGGTGGTGTTGTCGATTTTGCCTGCTTTCGCTGCACCGGTATCGTTGGTCTGATACAGGTTGAAGTCGAAGTTCAGGGACTGGTCAGTCGCCAACGGAATGGTGTAGTTCGCGTTGCCGTAGTACTGGGTCCAGGTGTCCTGGAACTTGGCACCGTAGAGGGAAACGGTCAGGTTGTCGTTGATGCCGTATTTACCACCGAGGTAATCGGCAGCCTCGACCTTCGTGCCAGCATACTGGGTCCAAAGCTCGCCATTGTGACGGGTTTGGTCCTGGCTGCTACCGCCGGTGAAGTGACCAGCTTCGAGATCGAGGTTTTTAATCTCGCTGCTCTGCAGTTGGAAACCGCTAGCGGTTTGTTGGAACATGCGGGAGCCGCCAACAGCGAATACCGGAGCGGTGGAAGGTGTGAAGTCACCCACTTTCAGCTCGGTTTTGGAGATGCGGACCTTCAGTGCTGCGCCCGCTTTACCCATTTCGCTGTTGACGTCGTGGCCAATAACTTTGCCGTTTGCGTCGCGGAAGGTGGTGCGGCTCATGTTGCCCGTACCCGACTGCGCGTCAGTACCGTCCAGTTTAAAGGCGGCATCGCCGTAGGCTTCAACGCCCACACCAACCGTACCCTGGGTATAGCCAGAGTTGAACTTGCCCAGTACGCCCTGAGTCCAGTCTTTCTGGTCTTYAGCGCCATTTTTGTTGTTACGGTTGAAGTAGTAGTTCTTCAGTACCACGCCAGCCGAGGCGCCTTCAACGAAACCTTTTGCGTCAGCCTGGTCGGTTACAAACGGTTCGGCCATAGCGACTTGAGTGCCGGTAGCTGCAGTAACAGCCAGGGCGATCATGCTCCACTTCATCACGCGCATCGTGATTTGCTCCTTTGGTTTTTAGAAGAGTACTGCCGTCCCACCTGATTTATTATCTGGGCGGCTCTTTCTTTTTGTGTCGGCGCAAACTTATATCACGCCGACAATGTTGGCGATACTTGCGTATCTAACCTTTCGGCTTCTTTACGGCCCTGTCGCAAAATGCGCTGTAGAGGTC
>NZ_JBFTLU010000767.1:0-1082 GCF_056396605.1 Pseudomonas sp. 05T35 | reverse complement strand
GTACAAGGTACGAAGCGAATGTTGTTTATTCCCGTCACGACATAGTTGAGGTTAGTGTTGGGCTTTGGATTGAGGTCGCCCGCGCCGTCCAATTGAAAGACCCGGTATTCAGTGAGTGTACTGGCTTGTCCCGAAGATGGGGTAGGGCCGTATTTTTCGATGAAAACACTGAAGCTCAGGGGGAATTTTGCTTTGTTCCAGCCTGTGCAGTTGGCCCAGTTGCAGCCGAGGTGGGAGGATATGTCGGTGCTGACTTTACCGTTGCTCTGGGTGATAGGCGCAGAATTGTAACGTATACCTATACGAATACCATTACCGATACTTACGTTTGCCGGATTAATGTGGAAGTAGATCTCTTCAGGACCTCTTTCATAGTCATCGGCGCATATGACATTGATTGACTTGGAGGCTGACTCCCAGATAATCGTTCCGTCTGGAGCGTCGGCGGGGACGGCAAGTGCTGTTCCCAATGCTTCCTTGATGCTGGCAGATTCAGTCTMATCTTCTTTGCAGGACAGCGCGAAACTGGTGGCGGGGCTGGCAGCGAAGGCAAGCAGTGAGGTCAGTAGAARCTTTTTAGCGGGTGACATGGAATGAATATCCTGCGGTGAGGGCACGCGTGATGCATTACTGAAGGTTTGCGCTATGGCGAGTTTGCAAACCAATGTCGGTGATTTCGGTAAAGGTTATTTTTGTGTCAGCGCTGATAGCGATTGTTGGCGTTTCGATAAGCCGGTCTTCTCCGGGTTTCAGAAATACATACTCGGAAAGCTTCTGTGTATGGCTGCCCGAGCCGATTCCTACATCAACCAGGGAAAGGTGAAACTGACTCGGATTTCTTATTTCAATTCGTTGCCCGTCCGGCTTTTTCCAGATCAGTTTTTGCACGGCTTCGGACGCGGAGCCTTGAAGGTCGGGAGGGCGATAAAAGAGTTTCAAGCGCTGACGGATTGCAAACTGCACGCTGTCCGGGTTTTCCGGCTTGAGGGGGATTTCCATGATGTTCAGCCAAAGCTGCGACTCGCGATCGTCGGGCAGGCCTTCACCGACATAAAAAATTCGCAGCAGGTGGCGCTCCTGGC
>NZ_JBFTLU010000766.1:0-1083 GCF_056396605.1 Pseudomonas sp. 05T35 | reverse complement strand
ATGCCTGGCGACCTGGGTCGCACGCACCGACGACATCCACGCAATGAGCGAAGCCTGCCGCGCCATTATCGGGGAACCCGAACCCATGACCCGAGGCACGTTGTCCTGGCAGATCACCATTCCTGCCGATGGGCACCTGCCGCTGAATGGATCAGCGCCGACATTGATTCAATGGGAACAAGCGCAACATCCCGCCAGCGCGATGCGGGATCAGGGGTGTTCGCTGGTGGCGCTGGATGTGTTTGATCCTGAGCCTGAGAAAGTCCAGGCGTTGCTCAGCGCAATCAACTTTTCCGGGCCGGTTCGTCTTCATGGGTTGGGAGCACATTCAAAGCCCTATTTGGTGGCGCACATTCAAACCCCCACTGGTTTGAAAACATTGCCGATTGCTCATGGTTAGGACCATAAGACCGCAAGCTTCGCCAGCCCCTGCGTTGAAACGCATCGCCCACAAAGTGACCAAGCCGGGATCAGTTTTTGTCTAGTCCTGAAACAGGTGTAAACCTATTTCAGGACTAGACAGACACCGGCGCCAGCGTCAGCGCTCTGCTGGCCGCACATAGGGCTCGATAAAGCCGCAACCAAGGATCTCGTTCAGGCGTTGCGCATCGTTCATTCGGCGAAACAGTCCAAGAGTCTTCCACGGCGCGTGACCATCGACATTGGGCGCTCCCAATCCCGCCAACAGGTCGGCGATCAGTATTGATCGGGTCTCGAAAGAGATGCGTGTCAGCCCGCTGCTATTGCCGACGCCGGCATGGGCATGAGCCCCGGAAAAGGCGATCAGGCTCCCCGGAGCGATATCGACGGCAATCCCCTCCTGCGGGTCGATCGCTTCCAGCAGATGCGGAATGGCTTCGTCGGCATCCACCGCATTGCGGCCGTCTCGATGGGATCGCTGCAAAATGGCGCGCATATCGAAATCTGCACTCGAATTACCCAGCGGCCGCTGCCAGAGGTCTGGATACAAGGCGAAGGTACGCCCTGCCGCGATGGGATAGATGGGCGCCCACCAGTTGGTTTGTGCATAGATATTCGACCCCCAGGTATCGCGGTGAAACGCGATGGTGGCCGTCGTGCGGG
>NZ_JBFTLU010000765.1:0-1097 GCF_056396605.1 Pseudomonas sp. 05T35 | reverse complement strand
CGCTCTTTCAACTCCTTCGGACTTCGATGAACTGAAGCGTAACCGCTGCCGAAAACTGCGTAACTCTTTGTTTACCAAGGAGTTTTCCGTTTCGACTGCGCCGGAAGTGGGGCGAATTATAGACGTCCAGAATCTGCCGTCAACACCTAATTTGGTTTTTCTATCAGAAATCAAAAAACGGCACTCGTTACAGCTTATATATAGAAACGCCAACAAAGAGTGCGCAGTATATTGCTCAACACCTGGTAGCTAAGCATGATATGCCAGCCGTACACTCTCTCGCCTCTCACTTCGGACGACGACACGTAATGAATGACCAGCCCCGCAGCCTTGCATCGACTCTGTTCCCGGTTGGCCTGCTATTGGTAGCCATGGCGTCGATCCAGTCTGGAGCCTCCCTGGCAAAAAGCATGTTCCCTATAATCGGGGCGCAAGGCACGACCACCCTGCGACTGATTTTCGCCAGCGTGATCATGTTGCTGTTACTGCGCCCCTGGAAGGCCAGGCTCACTGCCAAGTCCTTACGCACCGTCATCGTCTACGGCATGGCGCTGGGCGGCATGAACTTCCTCTTCTATATGTCGCTCAGGACTGTCCCACTCGGAATTGCCGTTGCTCTGGAGTTCACGGGCCCGCTAGCAGTGGCAATTTATGCCTCACGCAAGGCAATCGACTTTCTGTGGATCGGTCTGGCCATCATCGGTTTGTTGCTGCTTATACCGACGGACGCAACAAACACGAGCATCGACCTGATAGGTGCCGGTTATGCTCTCGGCGCCGGGGCATGTTGGGCGCTGTACATTCTATTCGGCCAGAAAGCCGGGGCAGATAACGGCGTCCAGACCGCTGCGCTGGGTGTCATGATTGCCGCACTCTTCGTTGCGCCTATAGGCATCGTCCATGCCGGAGCCGCATTGCTTACACCGTCGCTGATCCCCATCGCTATTGGCGTAGCCGTTCTGTCCACTGCCCTTCCGTATACCCTTGAGATGATCGCCCTCACCCGAATGCCGGCGCGAACCTTCGGCACACTGATGAGTATCGAGCCCGCATTCGGCGCATTGTCCGGGCTGCTGTTTCTGCACGAATACTTGTCC
>NZ_JBFTLU010000764.1:0-1108 GCF_056396605.1 Pseudomonas sp. 05T35 | reverse complement strand
GATGGCCGACCAACAAAAACAGGGTTCACCACGTTCGATGTCGGAAAAAGACACCATATCCATTCATCTGGTGCGCGAAGCACTGCTGCAAAGCTGCGAGTCGAGCGCGGTCAGCATTGAAGTCTTGCTCAAGGTCGGGATTGAACCGCGCTTGCTCAGCGTGGCTGATGCGCGTGTTCCGGCCACGGCCTACGCACGGCTGTGGCGACTGTTGGCGCGGCGCATGGACGATGAGTTCTTTGGCATGGACCCGCGCCGGTTGAAATCCGGCAGCCTGGAATTTCTCTGTCGTTGCGCCATGGCCCAGCCGACGTTGGCAGCCGGGTTGACCGCCGGGCTGGGGTTTCTGTCGTTGATGCTGGAGCGCATGCCGGCGCAGCTGGTTCATCAGCAAAGCCTGGCGGAAATCGTCCTGCTCGAAGACGACCAGGAACCGCGTCGCGCCTTCACTTATTTCACCTACTGGATGATCGTCCACGGCGTAGCCTGCTGGCTGGCGGGGCGGCGGATACCGATTCTGGCCATCGAACTGCGCTGCGCGGAACCGGACTTCTGCGATGACTACAAGGTGATGTTCTCCGAGAACCTGCGCTTCGACCGACCGCGCACCCGGATGATTTTCTCGGCTGATTGCCTGGACCTGCCGATCAAGCGCAGTAGGGACGAGCTCAAGCGCTTTCTGGCCCATGCGCCGGCCAATATCCTGGTCAAGTATCGCGACCCGCAAAGCCTCGCCAGCCGGATCAAACATGATTTGCGGCAACTGCCCGCCGAACAGTGGCCGGAAACCGACAGCCTGGCGCAGCGCCTGTGCATGTCCGCTTCGACACTGCGTCGACGCTTGGCAGAAGAAGGGCAAACCTATCAAGGCTTGAAGGACAGCGTGCGCAAGGAGCTGGCGATTGTCTGGCTGGCCGAGCCTTCGATCAGCTTCGCCGAGATCGCCACGCGGCTGGGGTTTGCCGATGCCAGTTCGTTCTACAAGGCGTTCCGCAAGTGGTCGGGGTCCAATCCGGGGCATTACCGCAGTTTGATTCTCAACGAAGCCCATTGATTCAGCGTTGATGCGTCTGACCTCATCGCGAGCAGGCTCGCTCCCACAGGGAAA
>NZ_JBFTLU010000763.1:0-1110 GCF_056396605.1 Pseudomonas sp. 05T35 | reverse complement strand
CCCTCGCACATGCCCAACACCCAATACACCCAGCTTGCCGAGCCACTGTGGCCGTTGCTGAACAAGTTTTACCGCAGTCACCAGTCATCGATGAAAGCGGTTCGCGATGCTCAACTGTGGGTAGGCAAGCGCGACGAGATCATCGCCGGGCTCTGTTTGCGGCCGATGACGGAGGGGTTTTGGCTGACGGGGTTATTTGTCGACCCGGCCCTTCGGGGACAAGGTATTGCGGGGGCGTTGATGGCCCAGGCACTGGTGCAGATCAAGGCGCCGGTATGGCTGTTCTGCCACCCGGACTTGCGCAGTTTTTATGAGTGCAATGGCTTCACTGCGGACCCGTTGTTGCCCTATGCACTGGCCGAGCGCCTGGCTCGCTATAAACGCAACAAGCCGATGATCGCCATGGGTTTTCAAACTGTGGGAGCGCGTTGAGGTTTCGGATCAATCATCAGCCGTCGGGTCGAGATCCGGGAACATCACCTCGGTAAACCCGAACTTGCGAAAGTCGGTGATCCGCGACGGGTACAACCGGCCGATCAGGTGATCGCATTCGTGCTGTACCACTCGGGCGTGAAACCCCGAGGCGATTCGCACAACCGGCTCGCCCTTGGGATCGAAGCCTTCATAACGAATGTGCTGATAACGCTCGACCGCCCCCCGCAGCCCCGGCACGGACAGGCAACCTTCGAAGCCCTCTTCCAGCGTCGGATCAAGCGGCGTAATCAACGGGTTGATCAAAATCGTCTGCGGTACGGCGTCAGCGTCCGGGTAACGTTCGCTGTGCTCGAAGCCGAAGATCACCAACTGCAGGTCGACACCGATCTGCGGGGCTGCCAGGCCAACGCCGCCGACACTTTCCATGGTCTGGAACATGTCATCGATCAACTGCCACAGTTCAGGGCTGTCGAACATTTCGGCCGGTACCGGCGGAGCGATACGCAGCAAGCGCTCATCGCCCATTTTCAGAATTTCACGGATCATCGTCAGGCTTCGTCAGTGGTCGGGTTGAGCGAGTGGTCCCGGCCCAGTCCCGAAACATGGTGTTTTTCGTCGTGTTCGCCGAAGTCCTTGGCACCAGGATGCTTGCCTTCGCTCGACATGTGATCGATC
>NZ_JBFTLU010000762.1:0-1116 GCF_056396605.1 Pseudomonas sp. 05T35 | reverse complement strand
CCCAAGAGGTAGCTGACACGGTGGTGGCCAACGCCATTGAATTGCGTGACCTCACGGCAACGCTGCTGGTACTGGAAAACGCGCCGCGGTTGTTTTCGTTGCACGATGCACAAGAACAATCTGAAGGCGCGTTCATCTCCAGGGTGGTGGAGCGCAGTGACTCGGGCTTTCTGCTGGACCTCGACAGCGCGATCGCGACCGCCAGAACCCTGGGTTACGACCTGAACACCTACTTGCGTTCGTTGCCGCTGGACCGGCTGATTGAAATACATACCGGCCATCCACGGCGGGATTGGGACATCTTGCGTCATTTGTTTGATTCATCGCCGGTGAAAGCGATCACCCTTGAGTGGGATATTTCCCGCAAAACCGATGATGCAGAATTGTTGACCTTGATCACGGCCATCAAGTCCCTTCAGCCCAAAGCCCTGTTCTGGCAGGGTTTTGCCCGGCAAGAGCCGCAAACGCAACTCGAGCAGGGGGCGCAAACCCTGTTGAAACTCAGGGAAAGCACCTGGCTCAGCGTCGGCTCGGCATCGTTTTTTATCCGGGATCGGCAGTGGGACCTGAGCCTGGAATTCGGTGTGATGTTTCTGCCGTTGCTGCGCCACTTCCTGACTCCCCAGACACTGGGCAGTGCCTTGTTGCTGCCGGGTGTTTTGCAGAGCCCCGAGCAGGACGACAATCTGGCGTTCCTGCGGGAACTGATCAGCCAGGGTGTCCTGCAACCGGTCGAGACACCATCTGACACTGCCGCTTGCGTTGAGCGTAGCCAGCCGGCCAGCCTTTGGGCCCATTGGGACGCGGCGCTGGAGTTTTATCTGAGCACTCGGACCGGGTCGCACACGCCCTACATCAGTGTCAGCGATCTGGAAATGCAGCTTGAGCAAAAGGCCTCGGCGCGACGTCAGCCGTCGGCATTCAAGGATTATTTCTCCCATCCTTTTGTTGCCCTGGAAAACCCGCTGCTGGCGCCTTCCGGCGCGATCGCCCAATCGACATTGCTCGATTCGCTGTGCGAGCGCCGCACGTCGCGCACCTTCAGCGACCAACCGCTGAGCGCGCTGCAATTGTCTTTGTTGCTCTACTACACGTGGGGCGCGACGGTCATGGAAC
>NZ_JBFTLU010000761.1:0-1116 GCF_056396605.1 Pseudomonas sp. 05T35 | reverse complement strand
GGACCAGGCCGTTACGGTTCTGCTCCACTGAAGGATTGAACTCGGTGTAAGTCCCTTCCAGATAGGTCTGCGCCACGATCGCCGGCCCACCATGCCCGGGGCCGGTGACGAAGATCATGTTCAGGTCGTAGCAGGTGATCAGGCGGTTGAGGTGCACATAGATCAGATTCAGCCCCGGCGTTGTTCCCCAATGCCCCAGTAAACGCGGTTTTACATGTTCCAGCGTCAGGGGCACGCTGATCAGCGGGTTGTCCTTGAGGTAGATCTGCCCCACTGCCAGGTAATTGGACGCTCGCCAATAGGCGTCGAGACCTTCCAGCTGATCGGCACTCAGAAAATCACTCATGAAGCTCTCCGCTCTCGACAAAGAGCAGCGCCGGCCATCGATGACAGGCCCGCGCTGCGAACAGGGCATTTGTCGATTCTGGGAGTCTGGGAGGTTCAAGACTTGATTTACATCAAACGCGCCTCCTCTGGAGAGGAATGCCAGTCAGTTAAGCGCAAACCTGTGGGAGCGAGCCTGCTCGCGATGACGGCATAACATTCAACATCAATGTTGACTGACCCACCGCTATCGCGAGCAGGCTCGCTCCCACATGGATTGCGCCTGATTGACTGGCATTTTCTGCTGGGGCACTGCCCCCGTTCGTCGTACAACCGCCCTCGGTTTACGCATTACGGGTTTGACCCGGCTCTCAGCGCCTATGCTTCATACACCAATAGAGGGACGCATAATGCCGCCGTATGACCTCCGCCCCCTTCACGCGCATTACCTCAAGGCTGCCTGTGCCAACTGCAGCGTGCTGGAGCTGTGCCTGCCGATTGGCCTGACCGACCAGGAAGTAGAGCGACTGGATACCCTGATCATCCAGCGCGTAAAAGTTAAAAAAGGGGCGGCGTTGTATCGCACGGGCGATTCATTGCGCTCGCTTTACGCAGTGCGTATCGGTTCATTCAAGACCACAGTGTTGTCTCTCGACGGTCGCGAGCAAGTTACCGGTTTTCAAATACCCGGCGAGATGCTCGGCCTGGACGCTATCAGTGAAGAGCAGCACACCTGCAATGCTTTCGCTCTTGAGGACAGCGAAGTGTGTCCCATCCATTTCGCCCAGCTGG
>NZ_JBFTLU010000760.1:0-1749 GCF_056396605.1 Pseudomonas sp. 05T35 | reverse complement strand
GGCTTGGGACTGGGCTGGGAAGGCGCATACCTTCGTGGTCCGTATTACTACCCCTCCTATCCGATTTACTACTACCCGCCCCCTGTTTATTACTACCCGGCCAACCCGCCTGTGGTGGCAGCGCCCCCCAACACTCCGTCGGTGCCAAGCTGGTATTACTGCCCTTCAGCCAAAGGTTACTACCCTTATATACGCCAATGCCCTGAAGCGTGGCGCCTGGTTCCGGGGACTCCCTCGGGGCCCATACAGTGACAGGCGCAGCTGATTTCGCGGAGGTCATCCCGCACGTTGCTGACGAAAGGGAATGGAGCGTCTCAATCCCGCACCCACAGCCACTCATCCCCGGGCGGAACAGGCGCTCAGGAACGCCTTGAGTTCCTTCAGGGGACGGGTGTTGAGCACGTCGGTTTTTTCCAGCCAGGCACGCCGTGCCTGAGCGATTCCATACTGCAAATAGGCAAAGTCAACGGTGCGATGCGCATCCGAGTTGATGGCAATGAGCACCCCTTCATCCTTGGCGTAGCGGCACTGCAGGTCGAACAGGTCCATGCGTTGCGGCTGCGCATTGAGTTCCAGGCAGCAACCACGCTGCCGGGCCGCCTTGATCTTCGAGAATGTCCACCTCGATGCCCTTGAGCAAGGTCACGCCCCGCAAGCGGCTGTTGAGCGCATCGATCTGGTCGATGTGCTTGAGCAGCCGGTCGGCATCCAGGCCATGGGCCACTCTGAGGGACCGCGAATGCTCGGTAATCGCTTGCTCGCCGAACTGTTCAACAGCAATCGCCTCGACCGCCAGGAACTCCTCGCGCTGCCGCCTGCAAGCGGGCCGCAAGCCTTCATCGATATGGCGCACAAAATCAAAGGGGCGGCCCGTATTGTTCAGGCCTCAAGGCTTATCGACCGTTGCGAAGCGCTTGAGCGCGTATGTCATGAGAACTTCTGTCCGGACCAGCTCGAGGCCCGCTGCAAAGGCATAGAGCACGCCATGCTCGAGTTGGAACAGGCGCTACAACGACAGATCCATCAGCACACCGGCGTGTAAAACCTCCCCTGAAGCAACCCGTAGCAGCCGCCTTCGGCAGCGGCTACGGGTTTGATCAGCATTCGGTCAAACGCAGGAAAATCCCCGCCAACCGCTCAATGCCGGCCTGATCATCAACGGTGAAACGCGCCAGCAAAGGACTGTCCAGATCCAACACGCCAATCAACCGGCCGTCCTTGACCAGCGGCACCACCAGTTCACTGTTCGAGGCACTGTCGCAGGCAATATGCCCGGCGAACGCATGCACATCTTCAACCCGTTGAGTCTGAAGGGTCGCCGCCGCTGCGCCGCAAACGCCACGACCGAACGGAATGCGCACGCAGGCGATTTGTCCCTGGAACGGTCCGAGCACCAGTTCCTCGTTGCGATTGAGGTAAAACCCGGCCCAATTCAGGTCATCGAGCTGATTGAACAAGAACGCCGAAAACTGCGCGGCGTTGGCGATAAAGTCGCGCTCATCCGCCAGCAGCGACTCCAACTGCGCGCAGAGCAGGCCATAGCCCTCAAGTCCTGCGCCGCTCTTTTGCAAATCGATCATGCCTTGTGCTCCAACAACTTCAGTCCGACCCAATACCGGGCAAATTGATACGCGCAACGGCCGTTGCGATTACCGCGTCCGGTAGCCCAGCGAACCGCAAGAATCTCGAGTTCTTCATCACGCTTCCACTCAAGGCCGGCCTTGCCCGCCAACGCTCCCACCCAATGCT
>NZ_JBFTLU010000759.1:0-1146 GCF_056396605.1 Pseudomonas sp. 05T35 | reverse complement strand
ATTCAATGGCTGATCGATCAGGGGGTGCCATTCACCCGCGATGAACAATCCGGCACTGAAGACGGGGGTTTCGAGTTTCACCTGACCCGCGAAGGCGGCCACAGCCATCGGCGCATCATCCATGCCGCCGATGCCACAGGCGCTGCGATTTTCAATACCTTGCTTGATCAAGCACGACAACGGCCGAACATCGAACTGCTGGAGCAGCGGGTCGCCGTTGATCTGATCACCGAAAAACGCCTGGGCCTGGAAGGTGATCGCTGCCTTGGCGCCTATGTGCTCAATCGCGGCACCGGCGAAGTCGATACCTATGGCGCGCGATTCGTGATCCTCGCCTCCGGCGGTGCTGCGAAAGTCTATCTCTACACCAGCAACCCTGACGGCGCTTGCGGCGACGGCATTGCCATGGCCTGGCGTTCGGGCTGCCGGGTGGCGAATCTGGAGTTCAACCAGTTCCACCCCACCTGCCTCTACCACCCACAAGCCAAAAGCTTCCTGATTACCGAAGCCCTGCGTGGTGAAGGCGCACATTTGAAGCTGCCGAACGGCGAACGCTTCATGCCGCGTTTTGATCCACGCGCCGAGCTGGCGCCACGGGACATCGTCGCCCGGGCCATCGACCACGAGATGAAGCGCCTGGGTATCGACTGCGTGTACCTGGACATCAGCCACAAGCCTGAAGCCTTCATCAAGTCGCACTTCCCGACGGTGTACGAACGCTGCCTGGAGTTTTCCATCGACATCACCAAGCAGCCGATCCCGGTGGTTCCGGCTGCGCACTATACCTGCGGTGGTGTCATGGTCGACCAACACGGCCGTACTGACGTGCCCGGCTTGTATGCGATTGGTGAAACCAGCTTCACCGGCCTGCACGGTGCCAACCGCATGGCCAGCAACTCGCTGCTGGAGTGTTTCGTCTATGCCCGTTCGGCGGCGGCAGACATTATTAAACAACTGCCGCAAGTCGCGATTCCGAGCACCCTGCCCGCCTGGGACGCCAGCCAGGTCACCGACTCCGACGAAGACGTGATCATTGCGCACAACTGGGATGAGCTTCGGCGATTCATGTGGGACTACGTAGGCATCGTGCGCACCAATAAGCGCCTGCAACGCGCCCAGCATCGCGTGCGCCTGCTACTGGACGAG
>NZ_JBFTLU010000758.1:0-1153 GCF_056396605.1 Pseudomonas sp. 05T35 | reverse complement strand
TAATAATCGTCGCCCTTTTCCAGTTTAGAAATGGCCTGCAGGTTTGTTTTTGTTACATTGAGTTCGCTAAGTCTAAAATTATTGCTTGTAAAGCCCATCATTTTAAGATTAAAGGTTGGCTTGTACAGTTCATTGCGCAGGCTTGCCATGGTTTGCTTGCGCCTGAAAATAATAGCCTGTAGTTCATTTTCATAAGCTTTTTGTGCGTCGCCGGTCACTTCATTAATGTCTTCCATTGCGCCTTGGATGTCGTCGGTGTTCATAGCATCAATGGATTTTCGTAAAATGTCATTGGCATTTTGATGGGCGTCTTCGGTGTACTTGGCAAGGGCAAGGAGATCAGTGCGCAACGTGCTAATATCAATAAGACTCAATTTGATTTTTGCATAATAGTTAATGATCGCTCGGCAATCTTTTGCGATAAAAATATCAGGGTTAACAAGGTTAGCGGTAGTCATTTTATTTGCCTCTTTGAGTGTTATTATTCGATTATCGAATGTCTAATCTAAAGGCGTTAATCAGCGCCGTTGAGTTGTTTTCAACATTGCGCCAGTCAGCCAGTAACGCTTCAAGTTTTCGAACGAACAGGCCGAGAAGCGCATAATCAGCCCCGCTTCGGAATCGACTCAATGAGTCATCTATAAGAAAAATTACTGCCTCCCAGTGACTGTGGAGATGGGTGACGGTATTAATGGCTGGTGTCACTGCGTCATATAAGGAACCCATGCTGATATGGAGCGTCTGAAGGATACCTTTGAACTTGTCTCTTGACACTATTTGGTTAAGGGCGTCCTCTCTACGTTTTATCAGTTGGGCACCAGTGGCGCTTTTTTTGTCTCTTTCTATAACGGAAAGTGTCACAGCTAAGTCTTTCGCGAAGCCTAGAATCGTGCCCATGAAGGTTGGCTTTAATGTCACTTGAGTAGCAGAGTCCCCGAGCTTAAGGATTTCACGATGCAGGTTGGCAATTTCCGTATCCAACGCATCGGGATTCGAAAGCTGAATCATGGAACCGATCCAGGGTTCTACCTCACCGATCAATTTCCTTTTGAAGGTTTCAAGAGACTGCAACGCGCTGACGCTTCTTGTCTTCTTGTCAATAATCGATTTTTTGATGTAATTGACTGTTTGAATTAAGTCAGGAATGGTGCGC
>NZ_JBFTLU010000757.1:0-1157 GCF_056396605.1 Pseudomonas sp. 05T35 | reverse complement strand
CTACGCAGCCGAACGCAGCCTCGCAGGCTCGACAGCTGCTACGGAGTAGGTGCTGGTCTTACTGTTTTATTCTCGCGCCAGCCGCTCAAACAGCGCCGAATGCTCTGGAAACAGCTCGTTGAGCCGGTGCCGACTGCCCAATTGCATATCCGCAAAATCAAACCCCGGCGAAACGGCTTCGCTGATCAAGCCGTAAGCAGCTGGTCCATCCATCAGCTGCGAAGCCTTCCAGACACCGCCCGGCACATGCAATTGCAGGCACTGCCCGGCAGTGACGTCATTGCCCATCTCCACGGTTTTCAATGTGCCGTCCGGGTAAATGAGGAAGTATCGAATCGCATCGCCCAGGTGGTGGTAGTGAACGATGTCGGATCGGTTCAAATGAAAGTGGCCAACGGGAGACGTGTCCGTCAGCAGGTAATAGATCGAGGTCATCGCATAACGCCGACCACCTGCGGTCTCGACCATGGGCTGCTGATCAGACTGAAAGGTCCGGCGGTAATAACCGCCTTCCACATGGGGTTCCAGGTCGAGTGCAGCGACGATGTCCTGGGCGCTTGGAGTGTGTCTGTCGGGTTTGCTATCCGTCATGTTAAAGGCCATCAGTCAGGTGGAGTCGCGACAGTTTGCATGGCGTGTAACGCAGCGCAAGCATTCCTTGGAGCGTCGATGGACAGGTGCCGATGGGCAATCGATTTCACTGCTTTACTGTAAGGGTCGAGCCTGCCAGACGGGGCCGCAGTTTCACTGACGCTCTCCCGCCGCTGTCGACGCCAACGGAAAACCCCGCCCCGGAGAGTGCTCATGTCCCTGCACAACGTCGCCCGTTTTACCGACCTTCGTGAAGACCGCGGTACTCGCGTTGAAATTGGCTCACTGAAGATCGTGCTGTTGCGGGCCGGCGAACGGGTCTATGCCTATCAGGGCGAATGTCCGCACGCGCAGGCTCCGTTGGACGAAGGCATTGTCTGCAATGGTCGGCTGATTTGCCCGTGGCACAAGGCGATGTTCACGGTCGAGGACGGTCAAGTGTGCGAACCGCCAGCGCTGAATGGGCTGACCCGCTATCCGGTCAAAATCGTCGATGGCGATGTACATGTGGACGACCAGCCCCTTGCCCCCATCGAAGTGAATCGTGCCCCTGATTCACGCTGCTT
>NZ_JBFTLU010000756.1:0-1167 GCF_056396605.1 Pseudomonas sp. 05T35 | reverse complement strand
GCCTATAACCGTGCCAAGGTGCTGCTCGACAGTCGTCGGGCCGACCTGGATGCCGGCGCTCATTTGTTGCTGGAAAAGGAAACGCTGACGCCAGAGGAGTTTGCGCCGCTGCTACCGCTCAAGGCCGCCCCCGATGGCTCGCCATGATTGAGGTCACGCTGATCAATACGCTGGTGGTCATCGTTGCCGTGGTGATCCACTACGAATGCCTGTCACGCCTGAACGACTGGCTTCCCCGGCTCCGGGCCTGGAGTCGATTCAGAATCGTCGTCGGGGTATTTGGCGCGATGCTGGCCCATGCAACAGAAGTCTGGTGCTTTGCGCTGGCCTATTACCTGATGGCGCGCTCCGGCGACTGGGGCAGCCTGAATGGCAACTTTGACGGCTCGTTCATGGATTGCGTGTATTTCTCCTTCACCACCTTTACCACCATCGGTTTTGGCGATATCTCGCCCATGGGCAAACTCAAGTACCTGACAGGCTTGCAGGCACTGACCGGCCTGGTGCTCATCACCTGGACGGCGTCCTTTCTGTTTCTCGAAATGCAGAAATACTGGAAGAGCAAATAGCGGTCGCCGGTGGACGACCGCTTCCACGGGACCTAAACCGCCAGGATGCTGCAAGGCACTTGATAAAGAACATGTTCGGTGGTGCTGCCAATCAACCATTGCAGGCCATGGTGCCGGCCCCTGCCCATGACGATCACGTCAGTCTGGTTATCGTTGACGAATCCGGCCAGCGCCGACACCGGATCGCCGAAGATAAAGTGCCGACATTCAACAGGCACCCCGAAGTCGTGAGCCAGTGTGACAAAGGATTTTTCCAGTGCCTGGCGCAGATCTTTCCTGAGCTTCGACAGCACCGGCTCATCTCCATCTGCATCGTCCAGATAGTCGGAGGACATAGGGCAGACGTGCAGCAGAGACAATTGGGCATCACATTGCAACGCCAGGCTATTGGCCTGCTGCAGGATCCGCTCGTTCAGCTTGCTGCCCTGCGGCTCGGGATCCACCGCCGCGACCACCTTGCGCGGCAAGGTATGACTGCACGGACTCAGCAGATAAACCGGCACCGGGCATTCGCGCAGCAAGTACCAATCCATGGGCGTGACAAAAGCACGCTTGAGCAGCGGCTCATGCTGAATCTCCTTGAGCAACAGGTCGGGAC
>NZ_JBFTLU010000755.1:0-2357 GCF_056396605.1 Pseudomonas sp. 05T35 | reverse complement strand
CGGTAATGCGCCAGGTACGGATCAGATCGCCAAAATCGATGACGCCCTGCAACTGCCAGTGACGTTGCCGATCCCGTTTCCAGACCACATTGTCATCAGTGATATCCATGTGAATCGCCTGCACCGGCAGCTTCGCCGCCAGTGGCTGCACACGCCGCTCGGCCTGTTGCGCGGCCTCGGCGATCACTGCTCGCTGCCGCTCATCGCTGATCACCGGCAGCWGGTGATTAATCAACGCATTGGCGTGTCGGGCGTCCCACTGCAAGGTTCGCTCAAGCCCCGGATGCTCGAATCCGGCCAGCGCCAGATCCATTTCGCCACAGAGTTGGCCGAGGCCGGCAACCAGATCATGGCCAAGGTGTTTGAGGTGGGTCAGCGATTGACCTTCGATGTAGTCGAGCAAGCGCACATGCAGTGCTTGCCCGGCCAGGTCCAGGGTCAGCAGGTCCTCACCGTTTTTCGCCGGAATCACCCGTGGCACATGCAAACCCGGTTGCGTGCCCAGGTGTTTGAGGGCGGCGTGCTGGGCGTACAGTTCCAGCGCCGCGTAGTCACCCCGGCAGATTTTCAAGACGAAACGGCCCTGGTCGCTGTCGAGCCGGTAGTTGAGATCCTGCTGGCTGCCCAGCGACTGCAGCGTCCCGCTCAGGCCGTAGTGCTCGCGCAGCAGCTCCAGCGCTTGCTGCGCAGTGACTTGCGGGCTGGGCAGACTGGCACGATGAATCAACGTGGCGAGCAACATACAACGACCCCTGGAATTTTTATAAGGCGTCTATATCGCCACTGCTGACCGCGATACGCAACCCCCTTATACCGGTCAGTGATCAATAAGGGCGGAGGCTTTCACGCCACGCTACACAGCGGTGAACTTTCCCACGAAGCGTGTCGAACCCGAGGAATGTTCGGCACTTTCTCACACCCCTAGGCTGCCTTCCTTGGACAGGGAAGCCCGCCGCACATGCCAGAACGCTCATACCCGCTGACGTACAAAGAACAGCTGCGCCGCCGTATTTTGCAGCCGCCGCCAGTTTTGTACCGCTGGATTCGTTGAAGGATTACGGAAACTTTGCCCTGCTGGGTGGGCGAGAGACCGACAGCTCTGGCGCCGTGCCGCTCAAGAAAATCAGTGGCAGTGCATTGCCCATCGGCCTTGGTGGCCTCGCTCTGGCCGGGTCATCGGTCAGCGCTGTCACCGCCGTCGGCGGCACTGTTGCTGCCGGCTTGCTAACCGGTCTGGTCGCCCTGCTCTGGCCCTCCGAGCTGGGCGACAGCGCCCTCTATAGCGAAGAGCAACTGCGCTCGCTTGAACAAGCCAACTCCCGGGTGCGCCTGCGCGTCGAGCAACAGGCTGACGGCACCCTCAAGGGTTACGGCTTCTACACCGGCAACAACGCCGAATGGCAACGGATCCCGGTCATTCAGTTCCAGACACGCAAAGCCCGACAGGTCGCCGTATTCGGCGAAGGTCTGGAACTGATCTGGACCCCGGCTATCAACCCAGCAGACATCCTCGGCATTCCCGCACTGGAGGCCGCCCCGCAAGCGCCGAACATCTGGGTCTATCCTCCGACCGAGGCGAGCAACAGCATTCTGGTGAACCCGATTTATCCACCGGAGTATCAGGATTTCATCCTGGTATTCCCTGCGGATTCCGGGGTTAGGCCACTTTATGTAGTGGTGAGCGGTCGGAGGAGTGAAGACTTTCCAACCCTTGAGAAGGAGCTTCCTCTTACTGCAACAGAACTAATGCCGATTATGGGGTGGCGCCATCCCAATGAATGCGCCTTTGACTACCTACTCACGGAGCAACAAATTTGTGACATAGAGAAAGCCTGCTCAATAAGGTTACCCAGAGATCTGGAACTTTTTTTAACCAGCTTCGCTTGAGCTGAATATACCTAATAGAAAGAAAATCCCCATGCGCCGAATTGCATTCTCAAACAAAAAAGTCCGCAACATCCCACGCCGCCTCCGCGCTCTTGCTGCCTGGGCGGCCAGCTACGAAGGTTACTTTCCGGACGAGCTTCCCGTGGAACAAGGCTACGCAAACCGAAAAATTCCGGTCCTGGAAACCTTGGTTGAAGGGAAACAAACCACCTTCGCCATTCAAAAGGAATGCGCGCAACAACTCATCAATGCAGCCCATCACTTGCTTCAGGCCAGACCCGAAGACACCATCAACTGCCGAATAGTCGCGTCAATCCTCACGCCCGACATGTTCTCCAGCGAAATTTGCATTTACACCGACATGAGCCGTTATCGCGGTCATGTATTGCCATTCGACTATGAACATTTCTGCCAGACCCGCATCACCGACAAAAGCCTCGCCACCGAATGGGGTTTAATCGTCCCTGCTG
>NZ_JBFTLU010000754.1:0-1174 GCF_056396605.1 Pseudomonas sp. 05T35 | reverse complement strand
GGTCAACGATAATGCGTTCAGCCGTAATCTCTCCGGTTCGCGCTTTGAAGTGGGAACGGGGGTTGCCATGAAACTGTCGGATCGCTGGAGTGCACACGCCGAGGTCGAGTACATGAAAGGCAAGAGCATCGAAATGCCGATTGGCGGGACGGTGGGCTTTCAGGTCAAGTTCTAATAGGGCGGGTATTTATTTATCGCCGTCCCTATCGTAAAGCCCTGTCTCTATCGAGACAGGGCTTTTTTGTGCTCAGCGGTTTGCGCTGGTTAACAAAGTATCGAATTTTCCATCAGCCGTGATGGAGAGAGTACTGACGCCTTTCACTTCGATCTGCACGTTAAAGTCGCCTGAGAATGTGCTCTTTGCGACATCGAGTTGGAAGTTTGTATTCCCTGATGTTGCTAACCTACTGGTAGGATTTTGTGGGTCTGTATAATCAACGAGTTCAATGGTGACGAAGCCCGGTTTGTCTTCACCAACTTGATGACTCCCGTCTGAAAGTGTCTTGGAGAACACGATCAGAAACACCCTCAAGCGCTTTTCATCGCTGTCTTTTTCAGTGGCTTCTACCACCCAGGTTTCACCCCGGTTCGGGCTTGTGCTGCTGCGCAGTGCTGTCACGCTGGACTTGAATGTGGGGGCATTCTCCAGCGTGACGTCGAAGTAATCTTCTGTGCTGGTTTTTTTTGCGGCTACGCTCATGATCGCTTTCTCCCTGGCAATTAACAAAGAATCCACAAATAGGTAACCATCGCTAACTCATGGATTAACTCATCAGAGCTCAGTAGCGTCATTCTGTAAACTGTCAGATATACCAGTTTACAGTGGGTGTTTTGTGTGGGTTGTTATCAAGAGGTTTTATGCGTATGAAGTGTTATTTCAAAAGCCTATAACCGCTAGTTGAAAGTCATTATGACTTCCCCCGGTTTTCATCAACTGAACAACCCCGCAGCGATATTGATCGAAAAGCCAAGGATGGCCGTGTTGAACAGAAAACCGATCAGTGACTGGGCCAGCACGATCTTGCGCAAACTGCGTGTGGCCACCCCGACATCGGCGGTTTGCACGGCCACGCCGATGGTGAACGAGAAATACAGGAAGTCCCAATAGTTGGGGTTTTTCAAGCCTTCGGCAAAACGCAGCGCGGGCTCCTGGCCATCCCAAGTGTAGAACAGC
>NZ_JBFTLU010000753.1:0-1185 GCF_056396605.1 Pseudomonas sp. 05T35 | reverse complement strand
CCTCCCGAGGGTGTATCCGGGGCAGTTGGTGGATGTCTTCATAGGACAGAAATGATGTGCCAGTCCCGCGTCCATCGACCCCTGCGATTGCATGCCCGGGTGCTCCCCGCGATTATTCTGATGGCGATGAGCGCTTGCACCGTAGGCCCGGACTTTTCGCGTCCGCCTACGCCGTCGCAGAGCGGCTACACCCGCAATCCGGCGACGACGACCGTCGCGGCGCAGGGCCAGGCGCAGCATTTTTTGCCGGGGGCTGAAGTGGCGCCCGACTGGTGGCGGCTGTTCAAGTCCGGCTCTCTGGATGCGGTGGTTCGCCAGGCGGCTGCCAACAACCAGACCTTGCAGGCTGCCGAGGCCAGCCTGCGGCAAAGCCAGGACACGCTCATGGCCGGTCATGGGGTTTTCTATCCGCATCTGGACCTTCACGCCGGCGCGACCCGCGAACGCAATGCTCCGCTCCAGCAAGGGCTGACGACGGGAGGGACAATCTTCAACGTGGTGACCCTGAGTGGCACGATCAGTTACACCCTCGATGTGTTTGGCGGACAGCGTCGAACGGTGGAAGGCCTGCAAGCCGAGGTCGACCGTCAAGCCTGGCTGACCCATGCGGCTTACCTCACCCTGACCGCCAATGTCGTGAATACCGCCATCGCCCGTGCCGGCTATATCGCGCAAAGGCGCGCCACCGAGCAGTTGATTGCGCTGCAAAAACAACAGCTTCGGACCACCGAGGTCCAGGTGCGCAGCGGCACGGCGCCTTATTCGGCGGTCCTCAGTTTGCGCAGCCTGATTGCCAGCAATGAGGCCTTGTTACCGGCGCTGGAGCAGAAAATCAGCCAGGCCGAGCATTTGCTGGCCACCCTCGAAGGCGTCGCACCCACCGATGTCAGTCTCCCCAATATCGAGCTGACAGGTCTTTCGCTGCCCACCGATTTGCCGGTCAGCCTGCCCTCGAGGCTAGTCCGGCAGCGGCCGGATATCTTGTCCGCAGAAGCGCAGCTGCACCGGGCCAGTGCCAACATCGGGGTGGCCACGGCGGCGATGTTTCCCAGTTTCAATCTGACCGGGACCTATGGGACGGCCGGGTCGAACCTGGGGTCGTTGTTTGCGAGTGCCGGGCGGTTCTGGAGTGTTGGCCCCTCCATCGATGTCCCGCTGTTCCAGGGCGGTAGCCTGTGGTTTGGC
>NZ_JBFTLU010000752.1:0-1192 GCF_056396605.1 Pseudomonas sp. 05T35 | reverse complement strand
GCGATACGGCGTCAGGCCGCGGTCGCCCTTGACGTCAATCACCAGCGCATTGATCTCGCTGCTTTCGGCAAGGCTGAGGGCATTATTGCGCAACGTCTTGTTGGTCACGCCGAACACCGACAAATACAGCGCTTTCGGGCGAAACGGGGTCAACGCGAGCGTCACAGGTGTATCGCCGGACACCTTGGCTTCGGTGCGCAAATACCCTGGAGCGCGGGCCGCAACGTTCTCCACCGTCTGAGCGATTTCGAACTGCCCGTGTTCGTCCGTGCGCATCACACCCGCCGATGTCGTGATGATCGCGTCGGCGATCGGGTTCTGCGTGCTTGAGTCGAGCACGACACCCGTGACGGCCAGGGCACCTCGCTGGCTCAGCAGGGTAGTAAAGACGACGAGCAGCGTCGCGATTGCATAGCGCCTCACTGCGCTGATAAAGGTCATCGTGCGCTCTCCGTTGCGGGTATTGCCGGGGTGTTTGGTTCGCCAAGCAGGTGCGCGAATGCGCTGGCGCCGTAGGCATCGGTCATCAGAAAACGTGGCAGCGCGAGCAGCCGGTCGTGCCGATTCGCCTTGCGTGCGTCCAGGGTGAAGGCGACGACGTAACCGTCTTCGGAGGCGAGTGTGATCAATTCGTCGTCGTAGATCCCGAAAGGCCACGCGAGCATGTCGATATGCGTACCGGTTTGCGCCTCCAGGCGTTGACGGGATTTGTCGAGTTGCATGCGCACGAATTGCTGGAAATCAGCCGGCGTACGGTGTCTGCGCTCGACCTTGAAATTGGGATGCCAGTACGTATGCCCCTGGATGTCAAAGAGTCCGGTCTGTTTCAGGCTGCGCAATTGTTCCCAGGTCATTGCATAGGAGGCGTTCGAGATCGCCGATGGATAGATGAACAGCGTGACCGGAAAATGCTCGCGCTGCACGATGGGCAGCAGTTTTTCGAATACCGAGCGATGCCCGTCGTCGACAGTGATCGCCACCGGCTTCTGCGGTAACGTCGCACTTGGGTCCTGCAACCAATTGACCACCTCACGCAGCGGCACGATGTGGTAGCCATGCTCGTGCAGGACGCGTAACTGGGTTTCGAAGGTGCTCATGCGCACGGTCATCGAGTCGTCCAGCGTCTGCGAAAAGCGGTGGTAAACGAGGATCGTGACGCGCGGCTCAGCACTTGGCGCGGCAGCGTCTGCGC
>NZ_JBFTLU010000751.1:0-1197 GCF_056396605.1 Pseudomonas sp. 05T35 | reverse complement strand
GTGGTGCTGACGGTGCTGCCGTTTTTGTAGACGTCGTTGGCCGGGGTGTCGACCACCACGGAACCGCTGGTTTTGCCGGCTTCGATGTTGATCACGGCGCCGTTCGACAGGGTCACGCTCATCGCGGTGCCGGCCGGATTGGTCAGCGTCGCGGTGTAGGTGATCTGGCCGCCTTCGGTAATCGTGTTATTGGCGGTGAGTGTCAGCCCGGTATTGTCGATCGAATCGGTGATCGTCGTAACCGCCGGGGTGGTGCTCGGGGTCAGCTGCTCGAAATTGCCACCGGTGGTGCTTTCRATGGTRGTGCTGACGGTGCTGCCGTTTTTGTAGACGTCATTCGCCGGGGTRTCGACCACCACCGAGCCGGTGGTTTTACCAGCTTCGATGTTGATTACGGCGCCATTGCTGAGCGTGACAGTCATCGGCGTGCCCGCCGGGTTGCTCAAGGTCGCGGTGTAGGTGATCTGGCCGCCTTCGGTAATGGTGTTGCTGGCGGTGAGCGTCAGGCCGGTATTGTCGATCGARTCGGTRATCGTSGTRACSGCCGGCGTSGTGCTCGGGGTCAACTGCTCGAAATTGCCACCGGTGGTGCTTTCGATGGTAGTGCTGACGGTGCTGCCGTTTTTGTAGACGTCGTTGGCCGGGGTATCGACCACCACCGAACCGCTGGTTTTGCCGGCTTCGATGTTGATGACGGCGCCGTTCGACAAGGTGACGGTCATCGGCGTGCCGGCCGGGTTGCTCAGCGTGGCGGTGTAAGTGATCTGACCACCTTCAACCACCGCCCCATTCGCCGTCAGGCTCAGCCCGGTATTGTCGATCGAATCGGTGATCGTGGTGACCGCCGGGGTGGTGCTCGGGGTCARCTGCTCGAAATTGCCGCCGGTGGTGCTTTCGATGGTGGTGCTGACGGTGCTGCCGTTTTTGTAGACGTCGTTGGCCGGGGTGTCGACCACCACCGAACCGGAAGTCTTGCCGGCTTCGATGTTGATCACCGCGCCATTGCTGAGCGTGACAGTCATCGGCGTGCCGGCCGGGTTGCTCAAGGTCGCGGTGTAGGTGATCTGGCCGCCTTCGGTGACCGAACCGGTTGCTGCCAGGGACAGCCCGGTGTTGTCGATCGAATCGGTGATCGTGGTGACCGCCGGGGTGGTGCTCGGGGTCAGCTGCTCGAAATTGCCGCCGGTGGTGCTTTCG
>NZ_JBFTLU010000750.1:0-1200 GCF_056396605.1 Pseudomonas sp. 05T35 | reverse complement strand
TTGTTGTACTGGCCATTGCGGGTTGCGCAGCGACCTCCAGGACTGAGGTCAAGCGCGGAAAAAAAGGCCTGCACATTAACTGCTCAGGCCTCTCTTCTTCCTGGGATAAATGCTACGACAGCGCGGCCAACTCATGCGGGCCCAATGGCTACAAGGTGCTCGCCAAATCCGGAGACGCTATGGAAGACCCGGGCGACTACCCGTTTGGGCTCAACCCTGCCGGCTATACCAGCCGTAGCATGATCGTCATCTGCAAGTAATCATGCGCACTCTTATTCAGCGCGTTGACCGCCGACGAGGAAGTCAAAGCCGCACTCAAAGACAAAACCGAACAGGCGATCCCGCAGGATGTGTTCGGTGCGCCAAGCATGTTTGTCGATAACGAATTGTTCTTCGGTCAGGATCGCCTGGACTTTGTCCGCGAGGCCTTGGGCTAGATCTCGATAACCAGTCGGCCCTGCGCCTCGCCCGAGGCTTGCAGGTCATAGGCTGCCTCGGCGGTTTGCAGCGTGAACCGCCGGGGATCGAGCAAAGGCTTCAACAAGCCAGCTTCAATCAACTTCGCGGCTTCGCCAAGAATCTGTCCGTGCCGCTCGCGACCGTTACCGGTCAGCAAAGGCAGCAACGTGAAGACTCCAGAGTAACTCGCCGCCCGGAACGACAATGGCGCCAGACTGTGTTGCCCCCAGCCAAGACAACTCAACACGTGCCCCTGATAAGTGCGCACAGCCTTGAACGACGCATCCAGCGTCTCGCCTCCGACTGTGTCATAAACGATATCGAACCCMTCCCCCGCCGTATGTTGCTGCACATACTGTTCAACCGACTGCTGGCGGTAGTCGATAAAGGTCGCACCGAGACTTTCGATAATCGCCCGTTGCCTGGCCGACCCTGTGGCAAATACCTCGGCACCGAATGCCCGAGCCAACTGCACCGCCACATGCCCGACGCCACCAGCGCCACCCTGAATCAATACCTTGTGATCCGTCTGAACCCGGGCGCGATCCAGCAAACCTTCCCACGCGGTGATCAATACCAACGGCAGCGCTGCCGCCTCAGTCATGCTCAGATTGACCGGTTTGCGCGCCAGCAACCGCGTATCAACGGCGGCGAATTGCGCCAGTGAACCCTGCTGACCGCCAATCCCGGTCGCCATGCCATACACCTCATCGCCGACCTGCCAATCGCTGACCCCGGCAC
>NZ_JBFTLU010000749.1:0-2084 GCF_056396605.1 Pseudomonas sp. 05T35 | reverse complement strand
ATGCGGTTCATTCTGTTTCGATGTCATTTTCACTTGCGCGATACCATTCCTGGTTCGGGCGCGCTGCGCCTTGCCTACAAATCGCAAACATGCGATCCTCGCAGCGATATTTTTTGTTGCAATACAGTGCTATATGTCGGCTAATGGAATGTTAAATCATTCTGTTCAGTCTTGTATGATAGTTTTTTTCTATTGATGGTAGTGCTGTGTCCATTCAAACGCCAATAAGCGCTTGGGTTGTGGGAGGGGAATTCCAGTATTGCTTACACCGGATGGTTATATGAGTATTCCTGATGCTGTGTTTGAGTTTTGGGGGGCTTGATGATCTGGTCTTGCAGTATGTTCGATGGGATTGCCCGATTTATGTGCTGTTGTTTAGTGGTGTGCCTTGTTTGATGTGTTTTAGGTGCGTTGTGCGTATTGTGCGGAAGATGAGTTGAACGATACTAGATGAATATGAATGTTTTTCTTCGAAAGCTTCTGCTTTATGTACCGGTAAAAATGGTGCCCGCTTTTTCAGGCATCTTCCTGATTTTTTTTCTGTATAAGTCCTTCCCTGATGGGCAGTATGTAAGTTATTCGGTTAGTTTGTTTTGCTCGTTAATTGCTGCGCAATTGTGTGCTGGATGGGTTGGTAATTCATTTATTTACTATTATTCGGGGGTTGAGGACAAAAAATTATTTATTTCTAATTGCGTGTCGGTGATTTTACTTATTGCGCCTGTTGCTTCGCTTCTGGCTGCGGTGGTATCTGTTTTTTTTGTGCTCGAAAGCTATGTGTTTATATGTGTTTGGTTGTTGTGCTTCAGTCAGATTCTATTTTTCTTTCTTTCGTCCGCGTGTCAGGCAGACTTTTTGGTCAAGCAACAACTAGTGGYGGTGGTGCTGCAGGCGCTGCTATTGAGTATGCCTTTGTTAATGATGGTTCATCCATTCGTAATTAAAAGATTTAGAGAAGGGGTTTTTGCTGTAAAAATAATTGAAAGCTCTTCGAGCTTTTTGATTGTTGCGTTCTCGCTTCTTTGGTGTGCGCTGTATTTTGTGGGGTTTGATTTTTTTGAAAGGATCACGGGGAAGGCCATTGAAGCATCTAAAGTGGCCATCCTTTTCGCGTTCGCTGGTGTTTTTTTGAATAGTGTGTCCGTTTATTTTCAAAAGCGCCTTGAAGTGCATCGACGGATGAAGTTGTTAGCTTACCTTTCATTGATTTCTGCACTGGTTTCGGTGTTTTTTGCTTGGGTGGGCGGCAGGTACTGGGGGCTTTACGGTGTATCTCTTGGTGTTTTGTTGGCTCAAGCGATCTACTTTATTTTGGTTACTGCAAGTATGTTTAAGCGCCTTGATCTGTATCGTAGCTTTGTGCTACCGGCATTTATATCATCTTTGGCCTTCCTGGCCGGCTATGTCTTCTATATAGGGCTGCAGAGCGTTGCGATTCCCTTGCTCTGGTGGGAGAAAACGGTTTTTTGGTTGGTTGGGTTTTCGATGGTCTCACTTTTTTCTCTTTGGCGGGGGGTGAGGTGGAGTGAGTTCATGAAGGCCACCGTATGACGGTGTGGCATATTATTATATTATCTCGTTCGCTCCAATGGTCTGTTTTTTATCAGGTTTTGGTTTGGATGGTATTGAGTCAAATGGTGGTTCTTATGTATGGGGTGTGTTCATTTTCGTGGCAGTCAGGATAAGCTTTTACTTTTAAAATCTTCAGGTTTTGTTGTTCGTCGTATTGGTTATTGAGAAGGCGAAAATGAGTAAAAGAATTGTTTTGTTGGGTTTTTATGTGGGTGACCGTTATTTTGAAAAATATTCGGTGGGAGATGCATTTCCCCAAGTGGCAGCYTATAAGTTAGAGGGGCGATTTCTTGATGCGCTACGATTTGCTGGTGGTGTAGTTAATACGGTTGCCAGTATTGCTGTGTCAACGTATCCGAATAACAAAAAGGTGTACTTTCCAAGTGATTCGTATGTGGGGGCGAAGGGGGAGGAGTGTAATGTTACTCCGCTGATAAACTTACCGCTATTTAAAGTTGTTAGTCGCATGTTGGGGTCGTTGTTTGGTCTGCTTCGCTTGCGAAGGGTTGGGG
>NZ_JBFTLU010000748.1:0-1223 GCF_056396605.1 Pseudomonas sp. 05T35 | reverse complement strand
GTGCAGGTAGTCGAGGAGCGGATTGCCTTGAGTGATGGCCAGGCTCTTTCCATTCAATTGCTCAAGACTGATTGGGCTGGAAGTGCTCTTTCGGGTCAGTAGTACRAATGAATTTTCCAGGTAGGGACGGGTGAAGCTCAGTTGCGCCTCGCGCTCGGCGCTGGGAATCATCGCGGCGATCAGGTCGGCCTGGTTCCCTTTGACCTGGCTGATCATCTCGCTGTCACTTTGGCTGCGGTGAATCTCGAAGCGTAAACCGGTTCGAAGCCTGATCAGTTCGAGCAAGTCGGCGGCGATTCCCCGAAAGCTCTCGTCGGCGTCAAAGAATGTCAGTGGGGCGAAGGTATCGTTGACGACCACGCGAACGACAGGGTGCTGCGCAAGCCAGCGTTCCTCGCGGTTGGTCAGTTGCAGTTTGTGGTCGGTCAGAAGGATGTCGCTGCCCGCGCTCCAGCGTTTGGCAATATTTTCCCGCTCGCCCGCAGGCACTTCCTTGAGTACTGCGTTGATGATTGCCAGCAGGTCTGGATTGTCCTTGCTGACTGCGAAGCTGAAACCATAGGCCTCATGTTTGCCGAAGTTGGCCATCCGTACATTTTTCAGATAGCCCTTGTTGATCATGAAATGGGTGGAAATGGTATCGCCAAGGAATACGTCTGCCTGGTCGAAGGCGACGGCATTGATCGCATTCTGGTAGGACGGGTAAGAGGTGATGATGGCCTTGGGATATTGCGCCTTTACCTCTTCCAGCGGCAGATAGTGATAGACCATGCTTAATCGCATGTCGGCGAGACCCTCGGTCAATGATCGGCTTTCGGCGTTCCGGGTGACCAGAACCGGTTGATCTATGGCGTAGGGGGCAGACAGTACGATGCTGGAACGTCGTCCTTCAAAGCTATTGGCCGTTCCGAGCAGGTCGACATCGCCGTTTTCGAGTGCTTCGATGGCGGCCTCTCGGGAGAGGTAACGACGGACCTTGATCGGCAGGCCCAGGGATTGTGCAAGAACCCCTGCGTAATCAGCGGTGAAACCCTCATAGTCGTGACCGCTGATCGTTAAATCGAAAGGAGGGTAGTCAGGCGCTGAGGTCCCCAGGATCAGTTCACGCTTGTTTTGCAGCCACAACCGTTGTGATTTATCCAGTTGAACGTCCATGTAGCCTGCCGTTGAGCGACTGAGCAGTGCGTAATTTCCGACTCCGCTGTCTGCTCCTGACACAGAGG
>NZ_JBFTLU010000747.1:0-1229 GCF_056396605.1 Pseudomonas sp. 05T35 | reverse complement strand
GTCCACTGTTGCCTTGCACGGCCCAGGCCTGWCGGGCGATGGCGACCTGTTTCAAGCGTTCAAAACCAGCGTGATCGAGACCATTCTTGAGCAGATCGGCTTTCAGATCCTCGAGTACCTGCTGCGCTTGTGGCAGATCATCGCGTTCCAGATCGGCGTTCAGGCTGAGGAAACCGACGCTGCCGAACACTTCGCGTTCGGCCCAGGGGCCGTAGGACAATCCGTGAGCCAGGCGCAATTGACGATAAAGCGCCCAGTCGAGGTAGTCCTTGAGCAGGTCGTATGTTTCATCATATTGATCCTCAAGCGCCGGTTCCGGGAACAACCAGTGCAGTTTGGCACCACCCCCTACCCAGCCCTGGATCAGATTGCGTTCGTCGAGCGCCGGGTGCTGGATCTCCGGCAGCGGCAAATGCTCGGTGGGATCAATCGCTTCGAGCTCGCCATAGGTGCGCTCCAGGTAGGCCGGCAGCAGGCGATCGAGCTCGCCGACAATAATCAGCGTCATGTTGTTCGGTGCGTACCACTCCTTGCGGACCTTCTCCAGTTGTTCGCGGGTCAGGTGTTCTACCTGGGCCCGCTCCGAGCACTTCAGGCCCAGCTCCACCGCCAGTTGGTTGCTCGCCGTATGGCCCAGGTCCTGGCGGTCGAGCCAGCGCTGCAAGTGGGAGTAATGGCCGCCATCTTCGCGTTCGACCACCTGTTTGGCCGCACTGATGGCGGTGTCGTCGAGTCGGGTCTGGGTCAGTAGCGCCAGCAACAGGTCGAGGACTTTGCGCTGATTCTTTGCCGGGGCTTCGATGACGAACGTGGTGTCGGCGTTACTGGTGTAGGCGTTCCATTCACCCCCCAGTGCCTGCATGCGCTCCTCGAGCCCGCCTTCCCCACTCGCGTCGACGCCACTGAACAGCAAATGCTCAAGCAGGTGCGGCAGCTCTTTGTCGGCGCAGGCGAAGTCATCCAGGCCAACGCCTACCACCAGGCGAATCGCCACATGCCCGCGTTCGCTGCCGGGCTTGAGCACTACTTGCAAGCCGTTGGGCAGCGAATAACCTTCGACCTGAAAGCGATCCAGGGCAAATGAGCAGGTGGAACTCAATAGCAGGCACATGAACAACAGACAACGCATAACAACCTTCCTGGCGGGTCAATGCGGGCAAAAGGATTTGCCTTCAACCTTTTAAGTGACTTCTTTCAACGCTAGACGTTCAGGGTGAATGGGTGATGTC
>NZ_JBFTLU010000746.1:0-1231 GCF_056396605.1 Pseudomonas sp. 05T35 | reverse complement strand
GTCGAACACATCGAGAGGAGGTCGTCGCGAAGCAGACCGTAGGCGATGCCCCCTGATGGGCACCGTAGCGAGGGAACACCGAGCCTTGGCGAGGTGCCGTACGCCGGGGCGAAGCCTTTTGCTTACTTTTCGCTGGGCCGGCACCCCGGCGTCTGGAAAAGTGAGTCGCTGTAAGAGCGAAACCATAAGCCGCCGTTACCGCAGCAACGGATATACACCCAAAACAAAAAGAAGCTATCAAACCCCAGACAAACAAAAACGCCCGGCAGAACCGGGCGTTTTGTATTGACTTGATTAACGAGCGCGGTAAGTGATCCGCCCTTTGCTCAAATCATAGGGCGTCAGCTCGACGCGCACTTTGTCACCGGTAAGAATACGAATGTAGTTCTTGCGCATCTTGCCGGAGATATGCGCGGTTACGACGTGCCCATTTTCCAACTCCACACGAAACATGGTGTTGGGCAGGGTGTCGACGACAGTGCCTTCCATTTCGAAGCTGTCTTCTTTCGACATGCAGTAAAGCCCTCGGTATCCAATGAATGGCCCGGTGCAACTGCGCCAGGCAAAAGCGGCGTGCATTGTGCCCGAAAAGTGGGGTTTAAGCCAAGGGCTTTAGGGCTGAACCTAGTTCAGTACCACCCAGCGCTGATTAATCAGCAGCTCTATGGGGCGATATTGGGTCTTGTAGTTCATTTTCTTGCAGTTTTTGATCCAGTATCCGAGGTAGACCGCGTCCAGTCCCAGGCGCCGGGCTTCGTTGATCTGCCAGAGAATCGCGTAACGGCCCAGGCTGCGGCGATCTTCTTCGGGCTCATAGAAGGTGTAGACCGCCGACAAGCCGTTGGGCAGCAGATCCGTCACGGCGATCGCCAGCAGGCGGTCCTCGAGGCGGAACTCATAGAAACGCGAAAACGGCAGGTCGCGGACCAGAAAGGTCGAAAACTGATCGCGGCTGGGCGGGTACATGTCGCCATCGGCGTGGCGTTGTTCGATATAGCGTTGGTAAAGATCGAAATACTCTTCGCTGAAACCCGGTTTGGCCGGGCGAACCTGCAGGTCGGCATTGCGTTTGAAAATACGTTTCTGCTGACGGTTAGGCGAAAACTGCGCAACCGGAATGCGCGCAGGCACGCACGCATTGCAATTCTGGCAATGCGGCCGGTACAGGTGATCGCCACTGCGACGAAAACCCATTTCCGACAGGTCTGCATAGACATGCACATCCATGGGC
>NZ_JBFTLU010000745.1:0-1233 GCF_056396605.1 Pseudomonas sp. 05T35 | reverse complement strand
ATCTCCACCAGTTGGTCATCGACCTTGCTGATGGCCGTCAGGTAATGCTGGCGGCCGGCACTGGTTGGCGGCGGCAGAATGGCTTCCCAGTTCATGTTGACGATGCGATCGACGCCACCGACCAGGAAGGCCTGCACCGAGCGGTTGTACTCGGTCACGATGATGGTGCTGTTGGGCCCCGGCACCAGCGGCCGCATACCGATGGCCTGGGACAGGTCGATCACCGGCAACGTCTGGCCACGCAGATTGACTACACCACAGACAAACGGGTGACGCTGCGGCATCAAGGTCAGTTTTGGCAATTGCAGGACTTCCTGCACCTTGAAGACGTTGATTGCAAACAACTGCCGACCGGCCAGGCGAAACATGAGAATTTCCAGGCGATTCTCACCCACCAGCTGCGTGCGTTGATCTACTGTGTCGAGAATGCTGGCCATTGATGACTCCTGGGCTTTTCTGATGAATTCACTAAAGAAAGTTATCGGCGGATCTCATGCAATCTTGACCCGCAAACAAAATGCCACGCAAAGGAATTGATGTCACATTAACATCATGCTCTACTGAAGCGGCTATTTCATCCACTGCACAACCTGCGCGCGACCCCTCTTTGCGTGTCAAGTTCCGTGGCATAAGGGAATCCCCTAGCCGCAATCGGGATCAGCCTGATATTCGCGATATCCAATAGCCATTAATGTGACGCCATTCTCACTGCATGAATGGAGTCAGGCTTTTGTCTGTGATCGAAGTACCGTTGCCGAGCTCCTTTTTCAGCCCGCCGGGTTACGCCGCTCATGCCTCACGGCCAATGAGTTCGGTCTCTCGTTACGCTGTCAATCAGGCTCGCTCCATCGGGGTATTCGCGTCGAACACAAGCAGACCGTTCATCGTCAGCAGCAAAAAATCAGAACTGCCCTACAGATTCCAGTCATGGTCCGGCAGTACCTTACGTCCGTTCGCCATACGGCTGATTGCATCACCTGACTTGATGTCGTGGAGAAAAGCATGCTGAACGATCGTAAAAACTGGAATCAGCGACTGCCCGAATTCCTGATCGAGGCAGAAACCCTGCTGGCCAAATCCGAGGAATGCCTGAGCCACCTGCAACTGATCAACAATGATCAGGACGCCATCGACTGCATGCTGAACACACTGTTCACCCTGGCCAACCGGGCCGATGCATTGGCACTGCGGGCGGTATCCGAGTTCTCGATGTGCATTCACGCCTTGCTCAAC
>NZ_JBFTLU010000744.1:0-1237 GCF_056396605.1 Pseudomonas sp. 05T35 | reverse complement strand
GGCTGAGGGTCAGTTCGCCATCGCCGCTGCTGTGACGCACTTGCGGGCAACCCGCCGTGTCGAAGTCCCCGGCCAACATATTGGCCTTGCCGACGAAGCCGGAAATGAAGCGGGTGCGTGGGTGTTCGTAGAGCTTGTACGGCTCGTCGATCTGGGTCACGCGCCCGGCCTGCATGACCACCACACGATCGCTGATCGACAGCGCTTCGGCCTGATCGTGGGTCACCATCAGGGTGGTGATGCCGACTTCGCACTGAATGCGACGAATCTCGAACTGCATTTCCTCGCGCAGGTTGGCGTCGAGGTTGGACAGCGGTTCATCGAGCAACAACACCGGCGGTTCGATCACCAGGGCTCGGGCCAGGGCGACACGCTGGCGCTGTCCGCCGGACAGTTCTCGTGGATAGCGTTCGGCATGTTGGGTAAGGCGCACCAGCGCCAGCACCGTGGCCACCCGCCGGGCAATGTCGGCTGCCGGGACCTTGCGCATGCGCAGGCCAAAAGCGACGTTGTCGCGCACCGTCATGTGCGGGAACAGCGCATAGCTCTGGAACACCACCCCCAGGCCACGACTGCTCGGTTTGGCGTGGGTGATGTCGCGACCGTCCAGCACGATGCGCCCGGCCGTGGCGTCGACGAAACCGGCGATCATTTGCAAGGTAGTGGTTTTGCCACAACCGGAAGGGCCGAGCAGAGAAACGAATTCGCCTTTTTCCACCGCCAGATCTGTGGCGATGACAGCGTCGATTGCACCGTAGCGTTTGCTGAGACCTTCGAGTTGGAGAAATGCCATGCCTGCGTTCCACCTGTATTTATTGGACGCGTCGAAACGCGCTTTTTTGTGATGGGCAGATGCGAAGGGATACCGCGGGTGCGCTGGCGCTCGATCGTAAGTCGGCTGCCAAATATTGTTCGAATCGCCCCTGTGGACTCAGATTAGGACGAAGATTAGGATGGGTGAAAGCGCTAATTTCACTGAAAGGAGTATTTCTACTGTTTCTTTCAATGATCAAATTTTTATAGAGAAATACTCAAAATGAATTCCACTGATCGGAATGAAAGTGCCAAAGAAGTCGGCGTTGGTAGCGTCTCCAGGTTATTCGCCGTGCTGCGAACGCTTGGCTCGGCCCCTGAAGGTGGTGAGCGGGTGACCCAACTGGCGCAGCAGGTCGGTTTGTCGCAACCGACGACTCATCGCTTGCTGCGCAGCCTCATGGACGAAGGCATGGTCGAGCAG
>NZ_JBFTLU010000743.1:0-1240 GCF_056396605.1 Pseudomonas sp. 05T35 | reverse complement strand
AATCGAGCCAGCGCTGCAACACTTTCATAAGGCGATACAGGCTGCGCTGGAGCCAGTTTGCGAGTCGCTGATTGCCTGCCGGTTGCTGTAAATAATCGCTGTTGAATGCGTGCGAACCGGCCCGTCGGGGCCTAAAGTAGCGGTTCTTTTTCGGCCGGGTTCAGGACCATCGCATGACGACGTTTTACGATGCTCGCGGGAATATCTACGCGGTTGTGGCGCCTGAAACACTGCGCCAACGGGGTATTGAACTGCCTGGTCAGGCGTCTTCGGCAGCTGAACAGCGTGCCGACTGGACGCTTGCGGCTATCCAGGCATTTTGCAGTTGGCCCCCCGACACCCAACCGGCCGGTGCCAAGGAGCACCGTTCGGATGGCTTGCTGGTCGGCCCGTTCCAGGCTGCGCCACCGTTTGACCTGTTGATCGTCAACACCGATGGGACGTTGGCCGAGCGCAGCGGCAACGGCCTGACGATTTTTGCCCAGGCGCTGACCGAGCAGGGCTTGATGCCGGCGCAGGGGCGTTGCCTGCTCAAGGTTCACCATGACAAAGGCGATGCGGTGTCTCCTGTCGAAACCTCGGTAACGCCTGCGCAGGTCGACGGCGTGCAGGGTTTCTGGCTGGACCTCGGCAAACCGGCGTTCGGGCCGAATGCTGTGGGGGCCCAGGCGGTCGAGGCGCGGACATTGAATCAACGTGAGTTGAGCCATGTACCGATGCTCGCGCGGCTGAATCCGCTTTGGGCTCACAGTCAGTTCGTGCGGATCGGCAATCCCCATTGTGTGACGCTGGTGGCGGATGCCGAGGCGTTGCCGAGCAATCAGCAGATGCGCGAGCCCGGATTGTCGGCCGACCTGACGCGCATCGCTTTCGCGCCGCCGAGCGGGGCTGGCGAGCCCTGTGCGGCGGGCGTCAATCTGCAATGGGCGAGGCTGGAATCCGAGCGTCGAATTGCTGCTCGGGTCTTCGAGCGTGGGGAAGGGCCGACCGCATCTTCTGGTACCAGCGCCAGCGCGGTGGCTTGCGCGGCGTGGAGTGTGGGGTGGGTGACGGCGGGGACTGTGGCGGTGGTTATGCCCGGCGGTACGGCGCCGGTGTTGCTTGAGGAGCAGGACGGTGAACTGAGCCGGGTCAGTTTGTTTGGGACGGCGCGGTTGATGTCCTGATTCTGCGGTGGCGGTCAGATTGCTATCGTCGGAACGCCGCCCGGAGCCGGCTCGCTCCCACACGGGATCTGTGT
>NZ_JBFTLU010000742.1:0-1241 GCF_056396605.1 Pseudomonas sp. 05T35 | reverse complement strand
ATCCATGAAGGCGGCGAACTGGGCTATTCCCTGGCCCATGCTTACGGCGCGGCGTTCGATAACCCGGACCTGATCGTGGCGTGCGTGATCGGCGACGGTGAGGCTGAAACGGGAACGCTGGCGGCCAGCTGGCATTCCAATAAATTCCTTAATCCGGTGCGTGACGGGGCAGTCCTGCCGATTCTGCACCTCAATGGCTACAAGATCGCCAACCCCTCGGTACTCTCCAGAATCAGCGAAGATGAACTGTCGGCCCTGATGTATGGCTACGGTTACGATCCGTATTTTGTCGAGGGTGATGAACCTGAGCAGGTTCATCAGGCGTTGGCCAGAACCCTGGACACGATGCTGTTGAAAATCCGCGAGATCCAGCGTGTTGCGCRCAAATACCCGCAGCCCCCGGTGCCGGAGCGCCCCCTTTGGCCGATGCTGGTGCTGCGTACGCCAAAGGGCTGGACAGGCCCCAAATTCGTCGATGGTCGGCGTATTGAAGGCACGTGTCGTGCGCATCAGGTGCCGCTGGCGGATTTCGGCCAGCCGACTCATCTGCGGCAACTGGAGGAGTGGCTCAGCAGCTATCGTCCGGATGAGCTGTTTGACGTCAATGGCGCCTTGTTACCCGAAATTGCTGCACTGGCGCCGACGGGGCACCGGCGAATGAGCGCCAATCCTCACGCCAATGGTGGCCTGCTGCTGCGACCGCTGGATCTGCCGCGTTTCACCGAATACGCCGTGAAACTTCCTGCGCCGGGCTGCCTGCGCGCAGAAGCGACCCGGGTGCTGGGGGCGTTTCTGCGCGATGTGATGAAAAACAATCTGACCTCAGGCAATTTTCGGTTGTTCGGCCCGGATGAAACCGCCTCGAACCGACTGGATGCGGTCTACGACGTCAGCGCGAAGGCGTGGATGGGCAATCTGGAGCCCGAGGATATCGACCTGGCGGCCGAAGGCCGGGTGATGGAGATTCTGAGTGAACAAGTGTGCGAGGGGTGGCTGGAAGGCTATTTATTGACGGGCCGGCATGGACTGTTTTCCTGTTACGAGGCCTTCATTCACATCGTCGATTCGATGTTCAATCAGCACGCCAAATGGCTGAAAACCGCCGCCGAGGTGCCTTGGCGCAAACCCGTAGCCTCGCTCAATTACTTGCTCACCTCGCATGTCTGGCGTCAGGACCATAACGGTTTTTCCCATCAGGACCCGGGCTTCATCGATCTGGTCGCGAACAAGAAGTCCGATGT
>NZ_JBFTLU010000741.1:0-1862 GCF_056396605.1 Pseudomonas sp. 05T35 | reverse complement strand
GAATTCGCCATGCCGGGGCGCTCGGTAACAAACTGAGAGATGTTGGTGCGCGATGGGGAACGATTGGGTGAGTGCTTTTGTGGCGATTATCCGCCGCAGCCACTTATGAATGGCTGCGGCTTGGTACGCTGCGTGGGAATCGATTTTAGTGCAGGCTCGGAAACGCGGTTTGCAGCAATTGCGGATCTTTCAAAATGCTTGCAGCACTGGCGATATCCGGCGCCAGCCAGCGGTCCTGGTCATAGGCCGGAACGCGCTCGCGCAGCAGTCGCCAAGCGACCTCCGTGCCTGCACCGAAGCATGGCCCCTTGAGAAAGTCGGCCTTGAGAAATTCGAAGGCCTGGGCGGCCAGCAGATACTCGATAGCGAGGATCTGCGTGCAGTTTTCCAGCGCCCGATGCAGCTTCAGTGCAGCGTTGGTGCCCATGCTCAGGTGGTCTTCCTGCAGGCCCGATGTGACATAGTTGTCGAGCACCGCCGGTTGCGCCAACTGACGGTTTTCCGCACAGAGGGAAGCGGCAACGTACTGGACGATCATCATTCCGGAGTTAACCCCAGGGTTGCTCACCAGAAATGCCGGCAAGCCACTGACGTGCGGGTTGATCAAACGGTCCAGACGAYGCTCGGCAATCGAGCCGACCTCCGCAATGGCAATCGCCAGCAAGTCGGCAGCCAAGGCCACCGACTGGCCGTGCGGGTTGGCCTGGGACATCACCCGGTAGTTATCCGGTGTACCCAGAAGCAGCGGGTTGTCGGTGGCGGAGTTGAGTTCGGTTTCGATCTGTCGGGTCGCGTGGTCAAGTTGATCACGGGCCGCGCCATGTACTTGCGGGATCGAACGGATGCTCAGTGCATCCTGAGTGCGAATGCCTTTGCTGCTGGCAATCACTTCACTGCCATCGAGCAGGCCGCGCAGGTTGATGATATGCGCCATGTGAGTCAGGTAGCCGACCGAACCCTGGGACGGTACTTGTGGGGTAATCCCGCGATTGAGCAAGGCCAATAGCGCTTCGACCACTTGCCGATGCAGGCCGGATTTGCCGTGGCTGTAGTTTATGATCGCCGCGCACATGATCGACCGCGTCTGCTCATCGGTCAGTGGTGCACCGACGCCACAAGCATGGCTAAGCAATGTATTGCGCGACAGCTGGCTCAGTTGTTCGCCTTGCAGCGAGACATTGCAGAGTGCACCCAGACCGGTATTGACGCCATACGCGCGCTCGCCGCTGACGACAATGTGCTGGACGATGGCCTGGGCATTGTCGATCCGCGCCCAGGTTTGAGCCGACAATTCAAGCACGGCTCCGTGCCGGGCAACTGCGACCACATCCTGCCAACGCAACGGCGCATCGGCGATAACAATTTTTTTAGCCTGTGACATGTGAAGCCTCACGCAAGGGTTGTTGTCGAGTTACACCTGTGGCCAGAAGGTTCGGCCCCTGGCCACATTGGATACACGTCGTCCGGAAAACTCATTTCAAGCAGGTGCAGCAGGACGCTGAACGAAGCGATCAACCTATTCGTCAGCAGACGAGTCAAGGATCTCTTTCGGCGCATCGATCTGAATCAATCGGCCGTCCTTGAGAATCACGATGCGGTTGCCGATGCACACGTTTTTGTTGTGCGCGGCATTGCTCTACAAGCAAAGCGGTGGAGGTGAAGAGATCCCCGCGATCTCTTGTGCACACGCGTTTACTTGTACATACAAGAATATGCAATCAAGCGGCCAACTTGTTGGATCGCTGTTCAATAAAGCTCAGGATTTGGCTGTAACGCTTTTGGGGCAAGGGTTTGGCCGGAGGCGATTTTTTCGGGAGATTTTGCGAAGGCGTGACGGCTGTTACTTGAGCGTGGAATTACGT
>NZ_JBFTLU010000740.1:0-1252 GCF_056396605.1 Pseudomonas sp. 05T35 | reverse complement strand
CTCTGATAGCAACCGAACTTGTGTTTTTTGTAACCCAGTGAATCGGCATGGCGCGCGGTCCACGGGTATTTCAGATAAGTGCCCAGCGTTGCGTAAGTCAGCCGTGTACCGCCGTCAAACTGGTGGTATTCCAGCTGGGTCAGAACCCGGAAGCCTTGGGCATTGCCTTCGAAGTTGAGGAAATCGTTGCGTTCGACTTCGCTCATGGCGTCCAGCCAGCCTTTGCCCGCGGCCTGTTGGAACCAGTAGCGGATGGCGTCTTCACCCGAGTGGCCAAAGGGCGGGTTGCCAATGTCGTGGGCCAGGCACGCTGACTGCACCACCATGCCCAGATCGCTAGGCTCGCACCAGTCGGGCAGGGCGCTGCGGATGGTTTCACCGACGCGCATGCCCAATGAGCGCCCCACGCAACTGACTTCCAGTGAGTGGGTCAGGCGCGTGTGGATATGGTCATTACTGGATACCGGGTGGACCTGGGTCTTGCGCCCGAGACGGCGGAAGGCTCCGGAGAAAATGACCCGGTCGTGGTCTTTATGGAAAGGGCTGCGACCGAGCTCTTCCGGGCTGTGTAGCGGTTTTCCGAGGCGTTCACGATTAAGCAGGGTATGCCAATCCAAGGCAGGTTCTCCGTCAGGTGACTGATTGGGGTCTGTTGGTCTACGGGTGTTTGCGCGAGGAGCCTTGCAGCACCAGCTTGATCAGCGGCAACAGGCTGGTGCCGAGCTGGACTAACCGAGTGATGCTGCTGATGGCACCGCCCTTGGCGCCCTTGGCGGTGAGGAAGCCCAGCAAGGTTACGGCGGCAATGCCCCAGAGTGGCGCGTGCTTGATGCCCAGACCCTCCTGAAAACTTTGCGTCATCCCTCGTACGCGGTGCAAGGGTTCCAACATCTGCCGGGACTCGTGGCGAATTTCCTGGCGATGCATTTCCATGCGCAAGCGTATCAATGCCTTGCGCATCTCTTGTCGGGAACTGTTTTTGGGGATTTCAGGCAGGTTCATGGCAGCAGGCGCTCCCTGTCGTTCGCCAGCTCTTGAAGGGTGGCGTTGAAAGGCGATGTTTCATCAAAGAGCGCCGCTTTCAAGCGCATGCCACAAAAGAGTGCCGCGAGCGCATAGAAAACGCACAGGCCGATGATCCCCGCCAGGCGATAAGTGTCCCACAGCAGAATCAACACCAGCGCCGAAAGCCCGATCAACAGCAGTAAAGCGAAAACCAGTGCCAGCCCTGCGAACAGCAACAGGCTTACGG
>NZ_JBFTLU010000739.1:0-1253 GCF_056396605.1 Pseudomonas sp. 05T35 | reverse complement strand
GTTCATTGCAATGGCCGCAACGATGGCCGCACCTGTCCAGGCCGCCGACGATTCCCGCCACGAAGGTTTCGTTGAAGGTTCGAGCCTTAAACTCAACGCCCGCAACTACTACCTGAACCGCAACCGTCAGCAGCAGACTAACGACAACATCGAATGGGGCCAGRGTTTCCTCGGTCTCTTCGAATCGGGCTACACCCAGGGCCCGGTCGGTTTTGGCGTGGATGCCAACGCCATGCTCGGGCTCAAACTCGACGGCGGTGGCGGCACCGGTGGCTCGAGTATCCTGCCGATCAGCGATGACAGCGGCAAAGCACCGGGCTCGTTTTCAAGCGCTGGCGGTACCCTGAAAATGCGCGCCCTGGACACTGAACTGAAAGCCGGCGACCTGTTCCTGAACAACCCGGTGATCGCCGGCGGCATGAGCCGCATGCTGCCGCAGACCTTTCGTGGCGTCAGCCTGACCAACCACAGCTTCGACGGCTGGCTGATCGAAGGCGGCCAGGCGAGCTTCACCAAGCCTTACAACCAGAGCGGGCACCAGCGCATCGGGACGTCCTACGGCAAACTGGCGGACGGCGACAAAAGCCAGCACCTGAACTGGGCCGGTGTGGCCTGGAGCGGTCTGCCGGGCCTGACCAGCAGCCTCTATGCGTCCGAGCTCAAGGACATCTGGCACCAGTACTACTACGACCTGGACTACACCTACGCAGTCAACGAACTGGTCAGCTTCAATCCGGGCCTGCACTACTATCACACCCAGGACACCGGCGATGCGCTGCTCGGCAAAATCGACAACAACACCTACAGCCTGCACTTCACCGTGGGCGTCGGTAGCCACAGCGTCACCGCCGCTTACCAGCGCGTGAACGGCAACACGCCGTTCGATTACATCGCCCAGGGCGACAGCATCTTCCTCGACAACTCGCAGCAGTATTCGGACTTCAACGGCCCGAACGAGCGTTCGTGGAAGCTCAGGTACGCCTATGATTTCGCTGGCGTCGGTGTGCCGGGCCTGACCTCGGCCGTGTCGTATTCGCGTGGCACGCTGGACCTGAGCAAGGTCGACCCGAACAGTCGCGGTTATGCCAGCTTCTATAACGAAGCGGGTAAAAATGCCAAACACTGGGAGCGTGATGTCGATCTCAAGTACGTGGTCCAGGGCGGCACAGCCAAAGATCTGGCGCTGCGCCTGCAATGGGCCACCAACCGTGGCGGCAACGGCTATGGTGCGCTGGATACCGACACCGATGAAT
>NZ_JBFTLU010000738.1:0-1256 GCF_056396605.1 Pseudomonas sp. 05T35 | reverse complement strand
ATCTTAAGCCGCGAAAGTTGCCTGTCCAAACAAACTACAGAGTTCGGCAGCAAGCTTGTGGCATTTCTAAGCAATTAGCGCTTTTACACCATTTTTCGACGAGAGCCTATGTGAAACAGATTATTTATGCAGGCAACGATTCCCAACCCTTCGTTGCTGAATATGCCGTTGTCATGGACGACTCGGGCTGGACACAACACGCCGATATCGTGGTTGTTCAATCCTCTCAGAAAGGCTTGGGAACCAGCTTGTATAATACAGACCGAGGTCGTGACAATGTGTTGAACCGAATTTTGACCACTGACCTTCCTGATGTAAGAATCCAATATATTTCTTTCAATATCGTCCTGGATCTGGCCGATCACATGGAAGGTCTGCGACTCCCCATACGGTTGGATCTGGATGACTATATTGCCAAGGGCAATCCCCATACTGTAGCTATCTCTCGAGCAGTAACATTCAAACAGATCCTTCGCCGGATAATCGGTAGAGCCGATAGAGAGATTTCGTACTGGAGCGGTCATGTTGTTGGTGGTTGCGCCCTTTTTTATACGGATCTCATGGATCCAGAGCGTCAGCGGCTGGACATCGCCGAGGCTAGCCGACTACTCGAACGAGCTGGATACAGTCGCTCTTCCAGCAGGTTTTAATCTACCTCAACCTCTCACTGTAGTGGTCGAGTTGTTACCGCAAGATTGACCCACCATCCGAAACATCATTGATCCAAGATGCAGCGGTTACTGGTAGTGGGTCAACGCTGCGCCGGCAATTGGCCCAATCTCGCAGCAACGGCAATAGCCGGTGGTCAGTGACCGCTTTTGGTTGCGGCCTCTCACAACTGACCGAAACCCACACCCCCAAAGCGGCCTTCCATGCATCTGCAAATCAAAGTGCACGCTACAACCTAAGGGACGGCACCCTTCAAGCTTTCACCCAAAACCTCTACATCACCTGTCCCCCCGCTGCCAGATTGCTCAGTGACCTCTCACTGAAATTCCGCGCCAGCGGATTGTTCTCAGGGAAAGGGACCGGGAACACCCATAGCCGGTTCTACGTCAAGATCCAAAGCCTACCTTGTTAAACAATGAGGCTCTCATATTTATTGTCAGTTGCAGGAAATTCGTTATGTCGCTTCACGCCAATTTGTAATATCTACAAAATCCTTATTTATGCTGAGGCAAGGCTTTGAATTTATTTGAATTTTTAAATTAACCCTTCATCTCTATGTTCGCAAGACAAAGTAATGCGCTGTATGC
>NZ_JBFTLU010000737.1:0-1260 GCF_056396605.1 Pseudomonas sp. 05T35 | reverse complement strand
AGCAACTCGCTGGCCATCGCCAACAGGACCCCATCACCTTCCAGCAGGATGCGAAAACTCGACTGCATGCGGCCTTTCTGGGTGCAGCGGGCACCGAGGCTGGCGTGGGTGTCGCTCAGGTAATTGAGGTTGCAGGTCAATTGTCCCTGTAGGAACTTGCTGGCATCGGAGCCGCGGACGGCGAGCACGCCTTCGTGGGACAAGGTGCAGAAAAAAGCAGAATCAGCCATGGGTCATCGCAGGGTAAAGAGTCTGGAGCACATCATAAGGGGGCGCCCTTGAAATGGGTAGTTCACAAAGGTTCGAACGTGCCCGACCAAAGCCGACTGTTCGACAGGGATTGGGGCTGTATACTTGCGCTCTATTTGAGGAGCGCTCCATGGTCGAAGATGTTGAACTGAACCGCCTCTACTGGCACAGCCGCCGCGGCATGCTCGAGCTTGACGTGTTGCTCGTGCCGTTTGTCAAAGAGGTCTATCCGCACCTCAACGATGTCGATCGCGAGTGCTACCGCAAACTGCTCGAATGCGAAGATCAGGACATGTTCGGCTGGTTCATGGAACGCGCCGAGTCGGAAGACCCTGAGCTGCAGCGCATGGTTCGCATGATTCTGGACCGTGTCCAACCCAAGTGAGAGTGTCCTGTCTCACAGTTACTGTTTCTTTTTGATGGCGTCTGTTGTCGCCAAAAGAGAAACGTAACTGTGAGAAAGGACACCCAGTTTGAGTGCCGCTGGCATGCCTCACGGCAATTGCTGGCGGCTTATCTTCTCGCCCAGCTGTTCGCGCTGGGTTCGCTGTTTCTACTCTCTATACCGGTATGGGCCAGTTTGCTCGGCATCGCGCTGTGCGTGGCTCACGGTTTTTGGGTGTTGCCGCGACAGATTCTGCTGACGCACCCGCAGGCATTCCGCGGCTTGCGTCGGGACGCTGATGGTTGGCAGTTGTGGAATCAGGAGTCGGGTTGGCAATCCGTGCAGTTACGCCCTGACAGCCTGGCGCTACCGTTGGTCGTCGTGTTGCGTTTTCGTCTGCATGGTGAGCGGCGGGTCCGGGCGATCTGTGTGCCGCGCGATGCGCAGGCGGCGGATGTTCACCGACGCCTGCGGGTGCGGCTCAAGTTCAGTCGGCGTAGGTGGGCGGCACCAGAATAGTGTCCAGTGCTTCTGGCAGCATGTTCGGGTAATCGAGGGTGTAATGCAGGCCGCGACTTTCCTTGCGCTCCATGGCTGAGCGAATCATCAGTTCGGCCACCTGAGCC
>NZ_JBFTLU010000736.1:0-1263 GCF_056396605.1 Pseudomonas sp. 05T35 | reverse complement strand
TTGCCCGTTTGGCCGGTCATACGCTGCTTCATGAAGAGGATGAGGCTGGCGTTTTTCGCTATTGGCTGAAAAAAGCCTGAGTGTGCGGCGTTCATTCTTGAGGAATATTGATGTTCAAAGTGTTACGCGACTGGATTCAGCGCTACTTCTCCGATGAGGAGGCCGTGGTGCTGGCCGTGCTGCTCTTTCTGGCCTTCACCGCGGTCCTGACTCTGGGGGGAATGCTCGCGCCAGTATTGGCGGGGATGGTGCTGGCGTACCTGATGCAAGGACTGGTCAGCACACTCGAGCGCTGGCATTTGCCGGGTGCTGCCGCGGTGGGGCTGGTGTTCGCGTTGTTCATGGGCATGTTGCTGCTATTTCTGGTCGTGGTGCTGCCGTTGCTTTGGCATCAACTGATTGCCTTGTTCAACGAACTGCCGGGCATGCTCGCCAAATGGCAGTCATTGCTGCTGTTGCTGCCCAGGCGCTATCCGCATCTGGTGTCCGATCAACAGGTGCTGCAAGCCATCGAAGTGGCGCGCGGCGAGATTGGCAAGTTCGGTCAGTGGGCGTTGACGTTCTCGCTGTCCAGCTTGCCACTGCTGGTGAACATCATGATCTATCTGGTGCTGGTGCCGATTCTGGTGTTTTTCTTCCTCAAGGACCGGGTGATGATCGGCCAGTGGGTTCGCGGGTATCTGCCGCGTGAGCGTGCACTGATCACCCGCGTTGCCGAAGAAATGAACCGGCAGATCGCCAATTACATTCGCGGCAAGGTCATGGAAATGGTCATTTGCGGCGGGGCGACCTACATCGGCTTCGTTACCCTGGGGCTCAACTATGCCGCGCTGCTGGCGCTGTTGGTTGGCATTTCAGTGGTGGTGCCGTATGTCGGGGCGGTGGTGGTGACCGTGCCGGTGCTGCTGATTGCGTTGTTCCAGTGGGGCTGGAGCGATCAGTTCATCTACTTGATGGCGGTCTACGGGATCATTCAGGTGCTGGACGGTAATGTGCTGGTGCCACTGCTGTTTTCGGGGGCGGTCAATCTGCACCCGGTGGCGATCATTTGCGCAGTGCTGCTGTTCGGCGGGCTGTGGGGGTTCTGGGGCGTGTTTTTCGCGATTCCGCTGGCCACCCTGTTCAAGGCCGTGCTGGATGCMTGGCCGCGCAAAGAGCCGATTGTTGCGCCGTTGTTGTAGCGATCGATTCTAGATGTGCATTGGCGGGCCGACCTCATCGCGAGCAGGCTCGCTCCCACAGAGTTTGCGCATATCCTGTGGG
>NZ_JBFTLU010000735.1:0-1272 GCF_056396605.1 Pseudomonas sp. 05T35 | reverse complement strand
CTTCCCGAACAAGTTGATTCATACCGTACGCGGCATGGGCTACGTGCTTGAAGAGCGTCCCGCCTGATGCGCCGCCTGTCCCTGAGCGGCCGTCTGGCCTTGCTGTTTGCCGCCTGTACGGCGGTGGTTTCATTGTTCGCTGGTGTGCTGTTCAGCCGCGCCAGCGAGACGCACTTCATTGAACTCGACCAGCAATTGCTCGACGGCAAGCTGATCGCCCTGCGCAGCGTCTTGGCCGGCGCCGACGACCCGCGGTTGTTCGCCGAACGAAAAGCCGGACTGCAGGATGAAATGAGCCATCAGCCGGACCTGGCATTGCGGGTGCGCGGCGCCGATGGTCGCGTGTGGTTCGACAGCGCAGCGAACCTCCCCGACGACTTGCCAACCCAGTCCGGTCTTCACAGTTTGCACAGCACCGGCACGGAGTATCGGGTCTACAGCGCCGCGTTGGAGCCGGATAAAGCCGACTCCGCGCAACTGATTCTGATGCTCGACATCACCCACCATCAGCACTTTTTGCAGCGCATGCAGCATTTGATCTGGCTGACCGTCGGCCTGTCGGCGCTGGCCACCGCGCTGCTCGGCGCGTGGGCGGCGCGCAGTGGTTTGCGGCCATTGCGACGCATGAGTGAAGTGGCCGCCGGGGTGTCCGCCAGCTCGCTGACCCAACGCCTGCCCGAAGATCAAATGCCCGCCGAGCTCGCCAATCTGGCTCACACGTTTAACGCCATGCTCTGCCGTCTCGACGACTCGTTCCAGCGGCTTTCAGCCTTCTCGGCCGACATTGCCCACGAACTGCGCACGCCGTTGTCGAACCTGCTGACCCACACTCAGGTCACCCTCACCCGCCCGCGCGACCTGGAAGATTACCGTGAGGCGCTGCACAGCAACCTCGAAGAGCTGCAATGGATGGCGCAACTGGTCAACGACATGCTGTATCTGGCCAAGGCCGATCACGGCTTGCTGACGCCAAAACGCGAACCGCTGCGACTGGCCGAGGAAGTGGATCTGTTGCTGGAGTTTTACGCACCATTGGCCGAAGACGCACGGGTCAAGCTGACCCGTCTCGGCGACGCCAGCCTCAATGGCGACCGCAACATGTTGCGCCGTGCCCTCTCCAATCTGCTGGACAACGCGCTGCGCTTCACCCCGCCAAACGGTGCGATTGAGGTGCGGATTGTCGATGAGCCGAAGGGCTTGAGCCTGACCGTTGAAAACAGTGGCGAGGGGGTTTCCGAAGCGCTGTTGCCACGCTTGTTTGACCGGTTCTAC
>NZ_JBFTLU010000734.1:0-1273 GCF_056396605.1 Pseudomonas sp. 05T35 | reverse complement strand
GCACACACACCACCAGTTCGAAGGTCGCCGCCAGTTTTACCCCGAGGATGTTCAGGCCCATGAATACGATGTAGGCGCCGACCGCTGCATGTTTCGGGTCGAGGGCGGGGAACTGCACGTTGAGATAAGCGCCAATGGCCAGGGCAATGGCCGGAGGTGCGAAGACGAACTCGATCAACGTCGCCAGGCCGGCGATCAGTCCGCCTTTTTCGCCAAAGGCGCGGCGACTGTAGGCGAAAGGGCCGCCGGCGTGCGGGATCGCCGTAGTCAATTCGGTGAAGCTGAAAATGAAGCAGGTGTACAGGGTCGCGACCATGAACGAGGTCACCAGAAAGCCGAGCGTTCCGGCTACACCCCAGCCGTAACTCCAGCCAAAGTACTCGCCGGAAATCACCAGCCCGACCGCGATCCCCCATAAATGCAGCGTGCCCAACGTCGGTTTGAGTTGTGTGTTCATGCGTTTCTCCCGCAGCGGATTGGAAAGCCCGGGGGAGGGCGTGTGCAGTGGGCGCCAGTTGGGGGCGTGGGCACCTGTTCTGCCGTCATCGCGAGCAGGCTCGCTCCCACAGGAGTTCGACGTTGCATGGACGATGGCATTCCAATTGTGGGAGCGAGCCTGCTCGCGATGACTCCCGCCAGACCACCACTGTAATCCCCGCATAAACCCACTCTTTACGCTTTCTTTATGCCGCACCCAACCCCTCGGTCTCGTTCCTTTACAGCCTTCCTGCGGACAATTGCGCCACACGCGGCAGTTGCCGTACGACGGAGAAATTCCATGAGTGTTCTGGACGGGGTGTCCCTGCTGTTGGCGGTGGGACTGTTCATTTATCTGTTGGTTGCGCTGTTGCGCGCGGATCAGCACTAGGAGCGGCTATGCACAGTTATGACTATTGGCTGATCCTCGCGTTCTTCGYCGTGGTGCTGATTCCGGCACCGTTCCTGGGAAGGTTCTACTACAAGGTGATGGAAGGCCAGCGCACCTGGCTGACGCCGATCCTCGGGCCTGTGGAACGCGGCTGTTATCGCGTGGCCGGGGTCGACCCGCAGAGCGAACAGAGTTGGCAGAAATACACCCTGGCGTTGCTCGCATTTAACCTCGCGGGCTTTTTGCTGTTGTTCGCGATCCTGTTGTTTCAGGACTACTTGCCACTCAACCCGCAGAATCTGCCGGGCCAGGAGTGGACGCAGGCGTTCAACACTGCCGTCAGCTTCATGACCAACACCAACTGGCAGTCCTACAGCGGTGAGGCGACCCTGAGCTATCTGAGCC
>NZ_JBFTLU010000733.1:0-1279 GCF_056396605.1 Pseudomonas sp. 05T35 | reverse complement strand
GCCTTATACAAACCTACCGCGACGGTACGAATGTTTCCCGACAAAGCGCTCCCGAAAATACCAATGGCCGCACCGAGAGAATCCCGGATTTGCGTCACAGTGGCGTGGYTGATTTCACTYTCGATGCGCTGGMGCGCCATGARCTGGGAGCGGTTGGAGTCCATGCCGATGCCGAGCAGGGGGCYGCTCATGGGTGTTCGTCCTTGAARTGGAGGGTGGTCATGCCGGCCTCATCGCGGGCAAGCCCGGCTCACACATCTGGAATGCGTTCCCCTGTGGGAGCTGACCTGCCTGCGATGGCAATTAATGGGCGCCACCTTAACAAACAAGCTCTCCACCGCCTACAAAGCAAAACGCCAGCACGAGGCTGGCGTTTTGCTTGCTAGGCTGCGATCAACGCGGCACGACTGGCTTGCGCGCAGGTTTTGGCCCTTTGCCTTTGGCGGCGTCCTTGCGTTCCTTCGCGGCCTGTTGGTTGCGGGCGAACGCCGCGGCCTTGGCCTGTTCACGCTTGTCCCACGGGTTACCGCCATCGCTGGCACGCGGCGGCAAGCCGGTGTGTTGCGTGAGGATCTTGGTGGTCTTTTCGCCAGCCACTTTATGGCTTCCGGCTGGCGTCGAGTTCTTGCGACGGGCGCTCTGGTAACTGTCGGTGGCCGGCTGGTGCAGCGGGATCAGCTGGTTCTTGCCCGGCCCGATCAAGTCGGCGCGGCCCATGCGGGTCAACGCTTCACGCAACATCGGCCAGCCTTTCGGATCGTGATAACGCAAGAACGCCTTGTGCAGACGACGCTGCTCTTCGCTCTTGACGATGGTCACGGCATCGCTCTTGTAGGTGACCTTGCGCAGCGGGTTCTTGCCCGAGTGATACATGGCGGTGGCGGTGGCCATCGGCGACGGGTAGAACGCCTGCACCTGGTCCGCACGGAAACCGTTGCCCTTGAGCCACAAGGCCAGGTTCATCATGTCTTCGTCGGTGGTGCCGGGGTGGGCGGCGATGAAGTACGGAATCAGGTACTGCTCTTTCCCGGCTTCCTTGGAGTACTTCTCGAACATCCGCTTGAACTTGTCATAGCTGCCGATGCCCGGCTTCATCATCTGGTTGAGCGGACCTTCCTCGGTATGTTCCGGGGCGATCTTCAGGTAGCCGCCGACGTGGTGGGTCACCAGCTCCTTGACGTACTCCGGCGACTCGACCGCGAGGTCGTAACGCAGGCCGGAGGCGATCAGGATCTTCTTCACACCCGGCAAGGCACGGGCGCTGCGATACAGGATACAG
>NZ_JBFTLU010000732.1:0-1284 GCF_056396605.1 Pseudomonas sp. 05T35 | reverse complement strand
AGTACATGCTGGTGCAGACCACCAACGGGCAGATTCTGGCGGTCATGCCGATAGAGCGTTGAGCTTGCGCCTGCATCAGTGTCTTCAACAGGATTGCCCTGCAGCGCGAAATCTGAGAAAACGCGGGCCGTGTGTTTAGGGTCATCGCGAACGAGAGAGCAGTAATGAACGAAGAATTGCAGGTCATCGACCTTGAACTGGGCGACGGMAAAGCCGCCGTTAAAGGCGCCTTGATTACCACCCAGTACCGCGGTTTTCTGGAGGACGGTACGCCGTTCGATTCTTCCTGGGAGCGCGGCAAACCCTTTCAATGCGTGATCGGCACCGGCCGAGTGATCAAGGGCTGGGATCAGGGCTTGATGGGCATGAAGGTCGGCGGCAAGCGCAAGTTGCTGGTACCGGCGCACTTGGCGTATGGCGAGCGCTCGATGGGCGCCATCCCGCCCAACTCCAACCTGGTTTTCGAGATTGAATTGCTCGAAGTGCTGACCCGCGACGACTGACCGCTGTTATGCCTCGAACCCCGGCAACTGGCTGATTCGCTCGCTGAGAAACTCGGTGAGCAACCGCGCACGCAACGGTCGGTAGCGGCGTTCGGGGTAGAGCGGATTTCAGATCGGCCCTTGAAGTCCGGCATAGTGAAAGGCAACTCCGTTTGTAAGAGGCAGAGGCATGGCGAAGCACGTCAGTGCGCAAACGCTTCAGGGTATTTGTCCAGATAGGCATCATTGAGCTGCGTATCCTGGGAACGCATGAAAGTTTTGAAGTCGGGTACCAGAAAGACCAGCAGAGACAACAGCAGCACCATGACGCCCAGCAGCGTGATTGTCAGTGCAACCCCCAGATAGGCGATCAGGGTATTCATCGCGAAACTGCCCAAGGGGCTAGCCGCCGCAGACAGAAATGAAACCGTGGCAAAAATCCGGTTGCGATGGAGCTTTGGCGTCGCCAGCAACCTCACAGCGGAGGTGGGGATGTTGATCAACATCAGGCCGACGCCGCCGCAGAAGAAGGCCACGGGCACGATGAACGACGATGAAACGGTGCCGACTGCCACCAGATTGCCCCCCAGTAATGCAAAACCTGCGGACACACACATGTCACGGGGGACCCGGTCGGATAACCAGCCGATGATCTTGTAACTGCCCGCCAGAATGCCCAGCCCGAAGCACGAATCCAGAAGACCGATGTAAGTGACCGGGTACTGGATGACGTCCTTTACGTACAGTGGGATCAGGATGGTGAAGAACGGAAACAGGGCAAAGTTGATCAGCATTGCAATGA
>NZ_JBFTLU010000731.1:0-1294 GCF_056396605.1 Pseudomonas sp. 05T35 | reverse complement strand
CCGTAGAGGGCGATCAACGCCAGAGCAATGAGGCCCGCAACGGCGAGCAGCAAGCGCTTGAGCAAAGGAGGGCGCGCAGGTTGCACGGCAAGGGAAGGATCAACAGTGTTCAGGCTGGTCATGGCAATCCCCTATGGGGTAGCAGTCGTTATTACGGCTGTAATATGACGTAGGTAATATTTTCTGACAAATGATTTTTCCAGCCGCTCGTCGGTTGCCGGTCATCCAGGGCGGACGCTTTTGATAGGTGGTGCTGTGAGCGTGCGTGCGAGCCGTACGGCCTGATCGATGAAAACTGTAGTGATGTTTAATTATTAAATACGACGTAGGCAGCGTCTTGCATTTGTGTAGTCAGGGTTTGACTATCACGCCAATTGATAGCGTGGCATTAGGCCAGTTAATCGAATGCAAGGATGTTGAGTGCCGTTTTCGCTTTCCGTTGTTCCGCGTTTTTCCACCCCATTCTTTCCACGTTTGTTGGCCGCGCTGCTGAGCCTGGGCATCGCTGCGCTCCAGGCTGCAGAACCCTCGGCGCTCGACCAGGAAGGGCTGCGTCAGCAACAGCAGCAACAACGCGACCTGCAACAATTGCAACTGGAACAGCGGCGCCGCCAATTGCAACGCGGCAGCTTTGGACCGGCGCCAGGCACTCCCGCGTTGCCCGCGCAGGTCACTGCCGATGAGCGATGCTGGCCCTTGAGCGGGACACGCATTGGTGGCGTCACGCTGTTGAGCAGCCGTGAACTGAATGAGCAACTCAAGCCGCAGATCGCTTCGTGCATGGGGGTCGGCCAGATCAATCATCTGTTGGCGACCATCACCCGCTTGTATGTGGATGCCGGTTACATCGCCAGTCGACCGTATCTGGTCAGCGCCCCGGCGGCCGGCCAGTCGCTGGATATCCGGGTCGATGAAGGTTACGTCGAGTCCATCGAACTGCCGGATCAGAGCTTGCCGGTCGCACTGGGCGGGGCCTTTCCCGGCATGCTCGGCAAGCCGCTGAACCTGCGCGATCTGGAGCAGGGCCTGGATCAGTTGAACCGCTTGCGCTCACTCGATCTGACGGCCGACATCGCCCCCGGCAGTCAGCCCGGCGCCTCGCGGATCATCTTGCGTTCTCGCAGCAGCGCCGCCTCGCGCTGGGCCTTGGGGTTGGGCCTGGACAACCTCGGCAGCGCCAGCACCGGACGCGATCGCGACACTTTGAGCCTGAGTCTGGACAGCCCGTTGCAGCTCAATGATCTGCTCAGCATCAATCTCAGCGACACCCTCAACCATGGCCCGCGTTATAGCC
>NZ_JBFTLU010000730.1:0-1299 GCF_056396605.1 Pseudomonas sp. 05T35 | reverse complement strand
GCGGTGCTGGGCTTTGCCGGTGCTCTGGATTCGTTCAAATTCGTACCAGGCAGTCACCCTGCGTTGCACCCGGGTCAAACCGCGCGCATCGAGCGTGAAGGTCGCGTAGTCGGTTACATCGGCGCTATCCACCCTGAATTGTCGAAAACCCTCGGTCTCGACCGTCCGGTCYTCGTATTCGAGCTGGTGCTGGCCGAAGTAGCACTGGGCAAAATGCCTAAATTCAGCGAGTTGTCGCGCTTCCCTGAAGTGCGTCGTGACCTTGCGCTGCTGGCGGACAAAGACGTTGCAGCCAGTGCCGTACTGGACGTAATCCGTGAAAATGCAGGCGAATGGCTGACGGACCTCAGGCTATTTGACGTGTATCAGGGTAAAGGTATTGATCCGCATAGAAAAAGCCTTGCAGTTGGCTTGACCTGGCAGCATCCATCGCGCACTCTTAATGACGATGAGGTGAATACCACGACGCAAAACATCCTCACCTCGCTCGAACAAAGGTTGAACGCCACGTTAAGGAAGTGACGTATGGGGGCTTTGACGAAAGCTGAGATGGCGGAACGTCTGTATGAAGAGCTGGGCCTGAACAAGCGGGAGGCCAAGGAATTGGTCGAACTGTTCTTTGAAGAAATCAGGCACGCTCTTGAAGACAACGAACAGGTGAAGTTGTCCGGTTTCGGCAACTTCGACCTTCGTGACAAACGCCAGCGGCCTGGCCGCAATCCGAAAACGGGAGAAGAAATCCCGATCACGGCTCGCCGTGTGGTCACCTTTCGTCCAGGGCAGAAGTTGAAGGCCCGAGTTGAGGCTTATGCTGGAACCAAGTCATAACGACGAGCTTCCCGTCATCCCAGGCAAACGCTACTTCACCATTGGTGAAGTCAGCGAGCTTTGTGCGGTAAAACCGCACGTGCTGCGCTACTGGGAGCAGGAGTTTCCTCAACTCAACCCCGTCAAGCGCCGCGGAAATCGCCGGTACTATCAGCGCCAGGATGTGCTGATGATCCGGCAGATCCGCGCGTTGCTCTACGACCAGGGGTTCACCATCGGCGGAGCGCGCCTGCGCCTTTCCGGCGATGAAGCCAAAGACGACACCACCCAATACAAGCAAATGATCCGCCAGATGATCGCCGAGCTCGAAGATGTTCTGGTGGTACTCAAGAAATAAATTCCTGCTTTTAAATACTTCCAGTTTTCAAAAGCTTGCGATATATTCTTGAGCGTTCCTCGAGATGAGGAACAGGTTTCACGCCTAGTCGGGGCGTAGCGCAGTCCGGTAGCGCACTAGCATGGGGCATGGGG
>NZ_JBFTLU010000729.1:0-1313 GCF_056396605.1 Pseudomonas sp. 05T35 | reverse complement strand
TGCCTACACCGACCAGCGTTATTCGGAATTGAAAAATGACATCAAGAAGCAGGACGAAATTCTCAGCGCGGGGATTGCCGGTGCAATGGCAATGGCCAGTTTGCCGCAAGCCTACTCACCGGGTGCAAGCATGACTGTGGCGTCCGCCAGTAGTTATCGCGGTCAATCGTCGGTTGCCTTCGGTGTATCACATATGTCCGGCAACGGCAGGTGGCTGACAAAGTTGCAGGGCAGTACGGACACCCAACGCAATGTCGGCGTGGCTGTGGGGGTGGGTTATCAATGGTGATGGCAGTTTTTGATTCGTCTCTATCCGACTTTTTTCAGGAAAATAACTATGAATATGAAATCCATTTTCGTCACCACACTGATCACTTTGTTGGCGTTCGCCGGTTATGACAAATTTTTGGCCAACAAACCGGCGGATATCCCAAGCAATTGGCTCAGAATTCCCGCTTTGCCGGTGATTCATGATGCGATATTCGAACTGTCGCCGAGGTTCGATGGCCAGCGCAATGCACCGGTGATGGAGCAGCTTTGCGCCTTGGCCCGGGGCGAAGTGAAACAGGAACAGGTCAACGCCTTTCTCAAGCAGCAAGGAGTCGACGCGCTAACACTGCCAAAGCAGGGCAACCAGCTCTCACTACTGATCAATGGCGACCAGGCAGAGCAAACCACCGCGTGTGCGGCGTATCTGGCGACGACTGTATTGTCGACGGTCAATATGGCCGAGTTCATGCGCCCGGTTACGACGCCGGCGGCCAACGGGCAGCCGGAGAAATCCTCGCTGCAGGTTGATAACGCGCTGTTGGCGTCGTCGCTGTCGATCAAGCTGGCCGAAGCCCGGGCCAATGCCGATGTGTTCGCCTTGATTGCTGCCGAGTTGCAGCGCAGTCCCGGCTTATCGATCACGCAATACCGTGAGCGGGCCAGGCAATTGTTTGACCGCCTGGCACCGACTTACCTGCAACGCATCAAGGATCAACTGCCGCCCGCGGGCACTCAGTACAAGCTGGTGCAAATGGATGACAGTCGCTTCGTGTTCAGCAGTTCCGTCGGCAGCGTATTCGAATTTGGTAGCAACGGTCTGATCCTGAGCCAGGGCGGTATCACCTGGTATGGCGAAGGCAAGCTGTTGGGGCAGGATTACCCCCTACAGGTTGCGTACTTTTCGCCGATGGTCAGAGAGGTGCTGGCACCGCCCCACTCGTGATCCTTGATCCCATGACATCGCGATAACGCAGGGTGATGAAGACAGCGTCTGAATTTCACCCTGCGGCATCAAATAGTTCGGTCCCTGGTTGTTTCATCAC
>NZ_JBFTLU010000728.1:0-1315 GCF_056396605.1 Pseudomonas sp. 05T35 | reverse complement strand
ACTGAGTACCCAGCAGTTCGACCATGGCGGTACGGTAATTGGGGACCGTGTCGAGCCTGTTCAGCGTTTTCAACCGGTCGAGCGTGGCGTCATAGTCCTTCAGGCGTGCGTCCAGTTTGTCGAGAAACAGCTGGCGTCGGGTTTCGACGGATGTACTGGGTGCATTGTTCAGGGCCGCATGGGCGCTCGTAAGCTCGGCGCGTTTGCTGTCCATCTCGAGGTCRAATGCAGCCAGTTGTGTGCGAAGTTCGGCGATGCGCGCTTTGTTCTCGCGCTGCATCTGTTCCCTGCGACTTTTCAAGCCGCCGCCACGCAGTCGCAGCCGGGTATCGACGAACCATTCACCTGTCTGGTTGTTGACCAACAGCGGGCCGGTGCGCAAGGTTTGTTGTCGGGAGTCAATGATCAGCACATCGTCGTTATCGTTCACGGTGACCTCGAACCAGCGCTCGCCGACGTTGGCGTACCATTTTTGCCCAAGGGCCGAGAGGTGTTGGTGCGGACCTTGCTCGATCACGGGTTGGCCAAGGCCTTCGGGTTTTGGAATCTTGAAGCTATCGAGCAGGTGTCCCAGGCTCAAGCGAGAACGGATCAGGGCTGTGTCTGAGTGGAGCGATGTTTCGTGTAAGGCTGGCAGGGTGTCAGTGGCGACATCGGGTTTGCGGGTCACGCTGACTTTTTCAGGAAGAGCTGTCTCTCGTGGCCTGCTGCCATGGGGTGTTGTGGTTTTCTGTGCAGATTCGCGTGGCGTGGTTGCGTGACTGACGAGCACCATCGCGAGGGTCAGGAAAACGTCGGTCAAGGCGGCCCACTCGTGCTGGCTATCGGCATTTTCCCTGGCGTCGGCTGCCTGTTGCAGGTCATCCATGATCTGCCAGATCCAGGCGGCTGTGCCCACCGTGCGTCCGAGGAAAGGCAAGGCGGCATTGAAGATCATCCAGGCACTTTGCTTGAGCGTGGCCCAACGATTTTCAGCGTTTGATACCGATTGCCGGTCCGCCAGAGTGATCAGCGCACTGGCATTGGCGTTGAAGAGCGTTGGCATCAGCTCGTCTTCGATCACCCTTTCACCAAAGGAAATCGGGCCTGTCATCGTCAGCGGCGTCAGTGGATCGACCAGCAATTGCGACAGGCTCCAGACCGAGGGCAGCTCACCAGGGAAAACGTAGCGGGCGTAGTTGGTGCGGGCGCTGTCAGGTAACCAGGCGAGCACCGACAGGCGTAATTCTTTTGAATGTTTGATCGCGTACAGCAGATTCTCGGTAGAGGGGTACTGGATTAGTGCAGGAGCGAGCAATGGCCGGTAGAGCAAGAC
>NZ_JBFTLU010000727.1:0-1826 GCF_056396605.1 Pseudomonas sp. 05T35 | reverse complement strand
GGTCAACCCCGAACACATGTGGGAGCGAGCCTGCTCGCGATAAGGCCATCCAAGTCACCATAAGTCTCCAATCCGAGACAAATTATTTCCCCATCAACGAAATAACAAGAAATATCCATATATTTCAACAAGTTACTTGAATGGCACGAAACTCGCTAACGCCCTCTCCTACAAAAGATCCAYCCCCAAAAAAAATAACAATCCAGGAGACACACCATGAGTGTGATCATTGCCTTGGCAGCCCTCGCGCTGCTGATGCTGGCTGCTTACCGTGGCTACAGCGTCATTCTCTTCGCTCCGATTGCCGCCCTTGGCGCGGTCCTGCTCACTGACCCCTCTGCCGTTGCGCCCGCCTTCACCGGCGTGTTCATGGAGAAAATGGTCGGGTTCGTCAAACTGTACTTCCCGGTGTTCCTGCTCGGCGCGGTGTTCGGCAAGCTGATCGAGTTGTCGGGCTTCTCACGTTCGATTGTCGCTGCAGCGATTCCTTCAACACCACCGCCTGGGCCGCGCCATGGCTGGGTTTGATTGGCACGATCTTCGTCTTTTGCGCCGGCATGCTGTTCCTCCAGCGTCAGCGCAACAAGGCCCAGCGCAAGGGTGAAGGCTACGGCACAGAGCTGCGCAACGAGCCGGAAACCGCCGAAGACGTGAAGCTGCCCAATCCGTGGATCGCGCTCTCGCCGTTGCTGCTGGTGGGCATCATGAACCTGCTGTTCACCCACTGGATTCCGCTGTGGTACGGCAAGACCCACAGCCTGAGCCTGCCGGGCATGTCCGCGCCGGTGACCACCGAAATCGCCAAGCTCACCGCCATCTGGGCGGTCCAGGCCGCGTTGCTGGTCGGCATCGTCATGGTGCTGGTGTTCGGCTTCCAGGCGATCCGCGGCAAGCTCGCCGAAGGCAGCAGAAGCGCGGTCAGCGGCGCCTTGCTGGCGGCGATGAACACCGCGTCGGAATACGGTTTCGGTGCGGTCATCGCCTCGTTGTCCGGCTTCCTGGTGCTGGCCGACTGGCTGAAAAGCATCCCTAACCCGCTGGTCAATGAAGCGATTACCGTGACCCTGCTGGCAGGTATCACCGGTTCGGCCTCGGGTGGCATGAGCATTGCCCTGGCGGCGATGGCCAATGACTTCATCGCGGCGGCCCATGCGGCGAACATTCCGCTGGAAGTGCTGCACCGGGTCGCGGCCATGGCCAGTGGCGGCATGGACACGCTGCCGCACAACGGCGCGGTCATTACCTTGCTCGCGGTAACGGGCCTGACCCACCGCGAAGCCTATAAAGACATTTTCTGTATTACGCTGATCAAGACCCTGGCGGTCTTCGTAGTCATCGGTACTTTCTACGCCACCGGCATTGTGTGAGGCATTCATGACAACTCTTTCGGGCAAAACCGCATTGGTCACCGGCTCCACCAGCGGCATCGGTCTGGGCATCGCACTGAGCCTGGCCAGGGCCGGCGCCAACCTGATCCTCAATGGTTTCGGCGATGCCTCCACAGTCATCGCGCAGGTACAGCAGTTTGGTGGCAAGGTCGGGCACCACCCGGCCGATGTCAGTGACCCTGCGCAAATTGCCGAGATGATCGCCTATGCCGAACGCGAGTTCGGTGGTGTCGATATCCTGGTGAACAACGCGGGCATCCAGCACGTGTCCGCGGTGGAAGACTTCCCCGTGGAGCGTTGGGATTCGATCATTGCGATCAACCTGTCGTCGGTCTTCCACAGCACCCGCCTCAGCCTGCCAGGCATGCGCGCCAAGGGGTGGGGACGGATCGTCAACATCGCCTCGGTACACGGCCAGGTCGGCTCGGTGGGTAAGGC
>NZ_JBFTLU010000726.1:0-1349 GCF_056396605.1 Pseudomonas sp. 05T35 | reverse complement strand
GCATTACCTTCCTGTCTTCTGCAATGCTGAGTCACTTTGGCCAGGTGGGGGTGATGCTGACGACGGCCCTCAGCGGTTTTGCCGATGCCCACTCGTCAACGGCATCCATTGCCTCTCTGGCGAAGGCCGGTCAGCTCCCCTACGACGCGATTGCCGGCCCTGTGCTGATCGCGGTGAGCAGCAACTCGCTGAGCAAATGTGTGGTGGCGTGGGTCAGCGGCGGTCGGCGGTTCGCCGGCTATGTCATTCCGGGTCAGGTATTGATGACGGCGGCGATGTGGGCGGGCACCTTGCTGCACTGAAGCGTTCGATGCAGGTCGTATCAATCGAGGCCCTGCAAAGAGCGCATGGAGCTGATAAAGATCAAGTCGCCTGCACCCGGAACGTTCAATCTAAAGTCTCACTGACTGCATTGAAATGGCCGAGCGCCGAGGTGACTTATGTCGCAGACTCAACGTTTATTGCTGATTGCCCCCTCCGCGATGACCCGTACTCCGGCGTTCGAGCGCGCTACGGCGCTGGCTCTGGCGACGCAATTGCCCTTGCATATCGTGGCGTTCGATTACAGCGAAGCCTTGGCGGTGGCCGGTCTGTTCGCCCCCGAGCAAATCCGGCAAGCCCGTGATGGCTACCTGGAAAACCACCGACAATGGCTTGAGCAGCAAGCCGGGTTGGCGAAGAAGCACGGGGTCGAGGTCACCAGTGAGGTGGTCTGGGTCCAGCACCTCTATGAAGAGATCCTTCATTTCGTCAACGAGATGCCTTTGGCCCTGATCATCAAGGATGCTCAGGAGGAGTCCGCGTTAAAGCGGATCTTCTTTACTCCGCTGGACTGGCGGTTGCTGCGCGATTGCCCGGTGCCGGTGCATCTGGTCACCAATGCCAGCCACCCACGGCCGCACAAGATTCTGGCAATTGTCGATGTGTTGCGCAGTGAAGACCAGGACCTGGTGTTCAACGATAAGATTGTCGACGCGGCAGTGAAGCTGGCCGAACAGTGCAACGCCGAGCTTGATTTGGTCCATGTGTATGACTGGGCGGCGGTGTACGCCTCGGACATGGGCGTTGGTGCATTGCCCCTCGCCACCGGCATCTACGAAGCGTTGGGCGAGGCGCAAAATGAGGCATTTGCGGCCCTGGCCGAGCGCCACGGCGTACCGGCCGATCGTCGCCACTTCATTGAAGGCGCGCCCTTGCAGGGCATCTGCGAGTTTGCGACTGATCATCAGATCGATGTCATCGTCATGGGAACGGTGCACCATAAGGGTTTGAACGGCATCTGCGAGTTTGCGACTGATCATCAGATCGATGTCATCGTCATGGGAACGGTGCACCATAAGGGTTTGAAC
>NZ_JBFTLU010000725.1:0-2523 GCF_056396605.1 Pseudomonas sp. 05T35 | reverse complement strand
GTTCAGGATGGGCGTCGAGTTTTTCGCACGACGCCAGGCTTAACAGCACCGCCAGTGGCGTCTTCAGCGCATGACCGAGGTTGCCCAGGGCATTGCGCGAGCGCTTGAGGCTGTCTTCGGTGTGCGCGAGCAAATGGTTGATCTGCGCCACCAAAGGCTCCAGCTCCAGCGGCACTTGAGCGTCCAGTTGCGAGCGTTGCCCTTGTTGCAACTGAGCGATCTGCTCGCGGGCGTTTTCCAGCGGTCGCAAGGCGCGCCGCACGGTGACCCGCTGTAACACCAGAATCAACAGCAACCCCGTCAGGCCCAACCCGAGCCCGACCTGGCGCATACGCTGGAAGCTCTCACGCACCGGGGTGTAGTCCTGCGCCACGCTGATGGAGATTGACTGCCCCAATCGCCGGTAGTCCGCGCGCAGGACCAGCAATTGCTGGCCTTCCGGGCCCAGTTGCAGGTTGCTGTGCAGCCCCGGATGATCGAGCAGCGGTAATTCCTGATCCCACAACGAACGTGAGCGCCAGTGATTGTCGGCGAAGTCGATATGGAAATAATGCCCGGAGAACGGTCTCTGGTAGGCCGGCGACAGGCGTCGTTCGTCCAGTTGTAAACCCTGCGGCCCCCGCACCAAGGCCATCAGCAGGTTTTCGCTGTCATTGCGCAACCCGGCTTCCAGATAACGCTGCAAGCCCACTTCGAACAACCACAAACTGGTTTGCGCCAGCACCAGACCGACCACCACCATGACGCTGATCAGTCCCAGGCTCAAACGCCGTTGAATCGACCTCACCGGGTTTGCCCACCGAACAGATAACCCTGACCGCGCCGGGTGTCGATCGTGCAGTTCTTCCGGGTGAAACGGCTTGCTCAGATAGTCGTCGGCGCCAGCCTTGAGCCCTTCGATGCGTTCGGCCCAGGAGTCGCGCGCGGTCAGCACCAGCACTGGCGTGGCCAGGCCCGCCGCCCGCCATTGGCCGAGCACTTCAAGCCCCGGCAACCCTGGCAGCCCGAGATCGAGAATAATCAGGTCGTAGGGTTCAGAGCGGCCCTGATACACCGCATCGCGGCCATCGGCCAACCAGTCGACGGCGTAACCCTGGCGATCGAGCCCGGCCATCAATTCGTCGGCCAGCGGTACGTGGTCTTCCACCAACAGCAGGCGCATCAGTCATCGTCCTTGTCTTTGATCAAGCGCCCGGTGGCGGCTTCCAGGTCCAGCTCACGTACCACGCCGTCGGCGGTCAGCAACTCGACTTCGTAAATGTAAACATCATGCTTTTGTTCAAGCCCGGCTTCGAGCAATTTAGCGCCGGGGTGACGGTCCATCGCCTGCTGCAACAGCTGTTCAAGCGGTAGAATCACGCCTTTCTGACGCAGGCGCAGGGCTTCGTCCTGGTCCAGGTCACGGGCCACCACCGCCGAGCAAAATGCCAGGAGCATCAGGGTCGCCAGGCCATACGCGCGCAGATTAACCTTCATTACATATCCTGAGCATGGAGTGCCTGCGTATTCTTCATAAATTACCCGGGGAGTCACCCTAGCTGCGTCAACTTAACTGAAACTGAATTGCCATCATTGATGCGCTTACATTTCATTTCCGTGTAAACACATCCGGAAAAAATCGAGACCGGTATGACCGCTATCCACATCAAGTTCCCTGCCCTGACCCTCAAGGCCGGCCCGCGGGCCTTTACGCGGATTCGCGAAAACGGCTTGAGCGCCCTGGAGGTCGGCACGCTACCCGGTGCTGCCGGTGGACCGAAAGCCCTGGGGATTCAAGGTCTGGACCTGGCGCTGTTCGGCCAGTGGCTGCCGGCCGCACCGCGCGAGCGCTCGTTGATCGGCGCCTCGGTGGGCTCCTGGCGCTTCTGCATGACCCACGCCTGGCGCCGCCGCTCAACGCGCTGAATGACTTCCCGTCGCGTTTCGTTGCGTTGAACGCCGGCAACTTGCGTCAGGCCTTGCTCGCGTCGGGCTCGATCCCGATGGTCATGGAAGGCGTACGTGACCTGCCCGGTGCAGGCGCCGGGACTTATCGCGATGGCGGCTTGCTGGATTACCACCTCGACTTGCCGTACAGCGGTGACGACATCGTGCTTTACCCGCATTTCACCGATCGGGTGATTCCCGGCTGGTTCGACAAAACCCTGCCATGGCGACGCGGCAATTCCGGGCGTTTGCAGGATGTGCTGCTGGTGGCGCCGTCGAAGGCCTACCTGTCGCGCCTGCCCTACGGCAAATTACCCGACCGGAATGACTTCAAGCGCTTCATGGGTGATCCGGCCAGCCGCCAGAAATACTGGAAAACCGCCATGGACGAGAGCCAGCGGCTCGGCGACGAGTTCCTCGAACTGACGGCCAGCGGGCGTTTGGGTGAGCAGCTGTTGACCCTTTAGTCAGTGTTTTCCCGCAACCCCGGACCCAAGCTGTTAAACTCGCGATCTGCCCCATCGCCGCGCGCGATAGCCACCTGACAGAGCTCAAACCACTGTGGAAATCTTCAAAGAGTTTACCTTCGAATCCGCC
>NZ_JBFTLU010000724.1:0-1358 GCF_056396605.1 Pseudomonas sp. 05T35 | reverse complement strand
GCCTATGATATTGCCTCTCATCAAGGCTTGCGCGAAGCGAAGCGGATATACATGTCAATCAGCTATTCAAACAGTTGGTTGCTAAGCGCCAAGGGAAGTTTTGAGCGCATCCCGGTGCTGAAATACATACTCAATATTGATTTTTACATGCTGTCTGAAAATCTGCTCAGGGAGGGAATTACCAATGTCGTTATCGAAAATGAACGGAAAAATGCGACGCTGGTAGGGTATCAACGGTACACGCCCGTGGTGGACAGCAAATTTTATTCTATGTACGTGATTGGCGATTATGGTTTTATCGTTATKAAGGAAGTGCCCTCTTCTGGAGAGGATAAGTGGTAAGCCGGGTTAACCATTCGAGTACCCGCACTCTCCAGAACACGTGCTGGATACTGCTGATTATTCTCGTGGCGGCAGGGGTGCGTTTTTACGCCTTGAGCAAACCCGCTGTCTGGGCCGATGAAGGCTTTACCTTGCTGTTGAGTTCATATTCACCCTCCCAAATCCTGTTCCATACGGCCCGGGATGTGCACCCGCCGCTGTATTATCTGGTGTTGCATGAATGGATGAATGTGTTCGGAAATGGCGTTTTTGCTGCCCGAAGCCTGAGCGCGCTGGCGGACGTCGCAAGCGTCGGGCTGGGCATCTGGCTGGTTCGTCTGGTCAGTACGCGACGGGCGGCGATGCTGGCCGGAACCATGTTGGCGTTACTACCCATAGCGGTACGCTACAGTCAGGAAGTTCGCATGTATGCGTTGCTTGCGCTGTTAATGGTTAGCGCAACAATTGCTTTTGTCTACTGGGTAAAAGGTACAGGCAGTCATTGGCCGCTTGCCGTCTATGCGTTGCTGATGCTGGCAGGACTTTATACTCACTATTTTGCCGCTGTGTGCATGGCATCACACTGGGCCTGGCTTTTGGTATTGAGGTGTCAGAGCAAGTTGTTAGCGCCTGCATGGTGGCTGGCCAATGGAACGGTCGTTTTACTGTTCATGCCCTGGGTGCCGAGCCTGATGAACCAGTTAAGGTTTTCCGGCTTTAACTGGATAGCGCCGCTGGATGTTCCTACGGTGGTTTCAGCGTTCTGGCAGTTTGTGAGTTATAGCGATGGGCCAAAAGAGTCAATCTGGCTATTCTACAGTGTGCCGTTATTGATGTTGCTGGTGTCGGCAGTCATTGTCATGCGGGACACGAGTGAGAAAAAACTCAGCACGCTGCTCGTCATGTATACCTGGTTTCCGTTGGTATTGATTGCAGGGGTCTCACTGGTTCGGCCACTGTTTATTTACCGTTATTTTGTGTTTGCTGCGCTGGGCTTTCCGATGATTCTGGCAATGGCACTGGATGCACTGTGGGGG
>NZ_JBFTLU010000723.1:0-2262 GCF_056396605.1 Pseudomonas sp. 05T35 | reverse complement strand
GGGTAATCGTGTATGGCGCAGGTTGTTAAAGAGCGGTCGCGGCTTTCGCTGCTGGGCCGGTGATTAGTTGGCTTGGGACTTATATTAGGCATTGGCTAATTAGTTGTAAATAGGTAATGCCTAATTATTTTCTTGAGGGCATGAAAAAGCCCGCGCTCGGCGGGCTTCGTCTATTCAGTTTCGGTCAGTCTTCCTTGGGTACAACCCAAGAAATCTGCACTCCACCATCATCCTGGTGCGCCACGGTCACGTTGTCCGCCTCGGCGATATCCTCGAGCAGTTGCACCCAATCATCCGGCGATTCATCTGGAGCTTTGTAGATGACCGCTCGCTTCGAGGTTTGCGCGCCAGTTGAGTTGATGATCTTCTGAATGCGAGTGCCGAGCAGCTCGTAGGAGGAGGGTAGTTTTGGTGCGGCGGCTTTCTTGGCCATGGGGTGTGCTCGCATATACTGGTTGAATATCCAGTATATGGATGGCCTGGCGATTGGCAAGCAAGGGAGGATAAGCGGGCAACAAAAGGCCCTCATTCGACGGGCCTGGAAGGGGTGATAGCGCCCGATCGGACTCAGTGCAGCTTGGTATAAGCGCTTGAATTGCTTGCTGCGCGGATCTGCTCGATATCGACTACTGCAGCCTCCACAATCTCAAGGGCGTGAGAAATGCGTAGCAATGCTTGCTCAGGGTATGCCTGAGTCGTAGGGGTAACCCCCTTCATGCCCGTGGCCAGTGCCAGTTGGACATCTGCCATTCGAGAAAGCAGCGACAGGGTGAGTTTGTCAGAAACCATAGATCGATCCTCTGGGCGTTCTAGACAGATTAGCCGGGGAGGGCGGATACGAAAAGCCCGGCGCTGGGCCGGGCTTTTTTTACTGCAGTGTTGTAGGTATACCTTGCTTTATCGTCCCGCAACGAACAAGGTGTCCTCTGCGAGCTGATGCGCTCCATTCAGCCGTCTAACTTTGGAAATCCATGCATCGCCATGCTCCAAGATTTTTGAAGGCTCATCGTGGCCTAGATGGATTGGCTTGATAGCCTGGACTGGCATCTGCCCCTCGCAGAGTACAAATGGAAATTTTACTGGGTAATCGGAGGTACCTAATTTCCTTTCGCTGTAGCGCTGCCGCAGATGGGAGTCTGCCAAAAGCTTGCCAAGCTGCTTCTCAAGAGCTGTTTCCTGATACTCCTTGGTAGCGAWGCTATGATTGACGTAGTGGTCAAACAAAGCCTTCAGCGCAACGTCAGCATTATCAGTTGCCATCGTTCCTGGATCGCTGAATCGCATCATCGTTTCTCGCGGATGGATGAGATGCTTGAAAGTGTTTAACAAAGCTCCAAGGTCGCCACGATTTTGTGTGAAAAATCCGCTGAGCCTTGCAAGCTCTGCGTTCATCTCGCGGCGAGCCCTCTGAAAAATCTTAGAGTCGAGGCTTGGGAAGAAATTTGTAACGCGTTGCCGTTTCTGCTCGATTTTGAAGCGAAAGTCGCCATTATTGGCGATCAACACGATACCAATATTTACGAACTCACCTGTTTCAGGGTAAGGCAAGAACCTGAGAATTGAGTAGTTGCAGATGTATTTCATAGGGGTCCCCAGAACCGCTCTTCCCTGAACACTTCTAGAATTTCTAGACGGTCAGCCAATGTAGGCTCGGTCTCGTCAATGTGGTCGCTGTCTCGGTAGATCCAGTCATCTGGCAAAAGGGCAGTGATCGTACCCCAGTTCAAGACCCCCCCGTTAAGCATTTGCGAGTATTCCTGACGGGTGACGTAATCCCTGAAACCCGCACGACTATCTCGGAATACATGGCTTTCTATAAAGTCATCGCAATTGAAGGTTCTGTCAAACGCCAGGTTGTGATCTATGACGTTCAGCGAGCCCTGAGCATCTAGGATTAGATTCACGTTTCCGCCCATGGGGCCCAGGCAGCGATCCTCGTTCCGAACCCACCAATCGAAGAGTAGAACTCTTCGCTTCAGTTCGGCCGAGGTGGTGTTTATGTTGCTCAGAGTGAAGTCGGAGGCGTTTTCTACCGCCCTGGATGCGAACGCAAGTCCTCCACCTAGGTCTCCAACATTGGGTATAGCGCTGAAGGCAATGAGCTCGGGAGGCACATGCATAAGTCGCCATGTTGGAATTGGGAGCTCAAGGCTTCTGCCAAGCTCGGCGCCGAGAACCTCTGAAATGAGGGCAGGGCCGCCGGATTTCGCTAGGCCTTTCACAAAATAAGAATGCCCATCATCGGCACGAACGATAAAGGGC
>NZ_JBFTLU010000722.1:0-1386 GCF_056396605.1 Pseudomonas sp. 05T35 | reverse complement strand
ATGTCGGCCAGGGCCTGGTGCTTTTTCACCATCTCCGGAAACGACACGTCGGCGGCGGCTTCGGTGGTGCCGAGGATAAAACCGGTGTCCTGTATCGGGAAGAAACCTTTGGGGATAAACACGTAGCCGGCAACCGCCATGCACAGCGTCAGGCTGAAGATCCCCAGCATCAGTTTCTGATGCGCCAGGGCCCGGCGCAGTGCGCGTTCATACAGCGCGAGCAGGCGTTCACCGAAACCGGGTTTGGCGTGGGCATCGTGTACCGGCGCGCGCATGAACAGGGCGGCCATGGTCGGTGCCAGGGTCAACGACACCACCACCGAAATCATGATGGTCGAAGTGGCGGTGAGGGCGAACTCCTTGAACAACCGGCCGACCACGCCGCCCATGAACAGCAGCGGAATAAACGCCGCGACCAGCGAGAAGCTGATCGAGACCACGGTAAAACCGATCTCGCCAGCGCCCTTGATTGCGGCCTCGCGCATGCCGTCGCCGGCCTCCAGGTGGCGGTGAATGTTCTCCACCACCACAATCGCATCGTCGACCACAAACCCCACGGAAATGACGATCGCCACCAGCGTCAGGTTGTTCAGGCTGAAGCCCATGATGTACATCAGCGCGATACTGGCGATCAGCGAGACCCCGAGTACGCTGGAAACGATCAGCGTCGCCGACCACTGGCGCAGGAACAGCGCCATCACCGCGACCACCAGCAGGACCGCGATCAGCAGGGTGACTTCGACTTCGTGCAGCGAAGCGCGGATGGTCTGGGTCCGGTCGATCAGCACGTTGACCTGTATCGACGCCGGAAGCATCGCTTGCAGGCCCGGCAACGCGGCTTGAATCCGGTCCACGGTGTCGACGATGTTCGCGCCCGGTTGTCGCAGGATCACCAGGTTGACCCCCGGCCGATCGCCGGACCAGGCCTGGACGTAGGCGTCTTCCGAGCCACTGACCACGGTGGCGATGTCCCGGAGCTGGACCGGTGCGCCGTTCTTGTAGGAGACGATGAGCTGACCGTACTCGTCGGGATGGAACAGCTGATCGTTGGTCGATAGCGTGGAAATGCTCGACTCACCGTACAGCGCGCCCTTGGCCAGGTTGAGGCTGGTTTTCTGAATGGCCAGGCGCACATCGGCCAGGGTCAGGCCGATGGCGGCAAGTTTGTCGGCCGAGGCCTGGACCCGGATCGCCGGGCGTTGCTGGCCAGTGATGTAGATCTGGCCGACGCCGTCGATCTGGCTCAATTGCCGCGCCAGCAGGGTTTCGGCGTAGTCGCTGAGTTCGGTGCCGGGCATTTGCGTCGAACTGACGCTGAGGATCAGTACCGGGCTGTCGGACGGGTTGACCTTGCGCCAGGTCGGCAGCGTCGGCATGTCCTTGGGC
>NZ_JBFTLU010000721.1:0-1387 GCF_056396605.1 Pseudomonas sp. 05T35 | reverse complement strand
CTGTAGGGGTGATGGTCGCATTCAAAGCATTTTTGCTCGCCAGTCCATTGGGGGGATAAGCAAGCGCTTTTTGCTCGGTTCGTGCTGGATCAGAAATGGGCGGATGCATTGTTCGAAAACCGACCGCTGCGTGTCGGTGACAAACACGTTGTTGTTCCCAGGAGTCCTTTCCCACAACTGCTACCGTAATGCCCACCGCCTATAAGCAGAGGCACTGATTCAGGTTTTTCCACTTTTAACCCAAGCCCTTGCGACCCTCCAAATAGAGACATCGTGGTGTCGTTTTTTGAATGCATGGAAAGGTCCAGTTAACTTGGGCGTGACTTTTGCAGGTAATTACAAATAGCCCACCCTGCTTTGGATGGGCAATAAAAAGAGCCTCCGCCTGAGGCCATTCACCTGCTTTGCGTTAGGAGATACCGCGATGACGACGTTCAACTCCGGAGCTAAATCCCAGAACCATGCGCCTCAGTCCATCGGTTTTTTACTGCTGGACAATTTCACGCTGATTTCTCTGGCCTCCGCCGTCGAACCCCTGCGTATGGCCAACCAATTGTCCGGTCGCGAGCTGTATCGCTGGACGACCCTCACCGCCGACGGCGGTCAGGTCTGGGCCAGCGACGGCTTGCAGATCACCCCTGACGCCGCTATGCACAAAGCACCGACTCTCGACACTGTGATCGTCTGTGGTGGTATAGGCATTCAGCAGACGGTGACCCGCGCACACGTGTCATGGCTACAGAGTCAGGCGCGTCAGTCCAAACGCCTGGGTGCGGTGTGCACCGGCAGTTGGGCCCTCGCCGGTGCCGGTTTGCTCGACGGCTTCGATTGCAGCGTGCACTGGGAGTGTCTGGCGGCCATGCAGGAAGCTTTCCCGCGGGTGGTCATGAGCACGCGTCTGTTCACCCTGGACCGTAACCGTTTCACCAGCTCCGGTGGCACCGCGCCATTGGACATGATGCTGCATTTGATCAGCCGCGATCACGGCCGTGAGCTGTCGGCGGCGATCTCGGAAATGTTTGTCTATGAGCGCATCCGCAACGAGCAGGATCACCAGCGCGTGCCGCTCAAGCACATGCTCGGCACCAATCAGCCGAAGTTGCAGGAAATCGTTGCGCTGATGGACGCAAACCTTGAAGAGCCGATCGACCTTGGCGAACTGGCGGTGTACGTCTCCGTGTCGCGGCGTCAGCTGGAGCGGCTGTTCCAGAAATACCTGCACTGCTCGCCGTCGCGTTACTACCTTAAGCTACGGCTGATCCGCGCCCGGCAGTTGCTCAAGCAAACGCCGATGTCGATCATCGAAGTGGCCTCGGTCTGTGGCTTCGTGTCCACACCACACTTCTCCAAGTGCTACCGCGAGTACTACGGCATTCCACCGCGTGAC
>NZ_JBFTLU010000720.1:0-2032 GCF_056396605.1 Pseudomonas sp. 05T35 | reverse complement strand
CTGGTGGGCGGCGCAGGCAAGGACTTCTTTGTGGTCCATCGACGCGATGCGGGCACCGATACCATCAGCAATTTCGAGGCATCTCGCGGCGAAATCGTTGATCTGGTGGGCTTCGCCGGCAAGAAGTTCGCGGACCTGGTGCTGACGCAGCAGGGCGCGGATGTCAAAGTCGACCTGGGCAAAGGCCAGAGCCTGGTGCTGAAGAATCAGGCACTCGCCAGTATTGGTGCCGGGCACTTCAAGTTCCAGGACACCTTTGTCGCCCCGACAGCTTACGTCAACAGCGACGCTCAAGCGGTCAAGCCGCAAGAAGGCCTGGGCACCGTGGTGCTGAAGGGTGGCAGCAATGGCGTCCAGCTCAACGGTTCGGTGTTCTCTCTGAGCGGCACGGTCTACAGCCATGACAGCGCGACCTCGGATGTGTTCGTGGTGGCGGCCCAACCTGGCGCGAAGGACTACAACAACGCGCTGCGCGGGTTCCGTCATGGCATCGATAAAATCGATCTGCGTCAGACCGGTATTACCGACTTCAGCCAATTGACCGTCGAACACAAGAATCGCGGCACCATCAATGGCCTGACACAGATCCATGGTGTATTCGTGGCGCTTACCGGCGCCAATGGCTCGGGTTCGAACACCAATCTGGTGTATCTGGACGCGCTGGACGTTGCACAGATCAGTGCCTCGGACTTTCTCTTCGCCGAACATGCGCCTGACGTGGTGCCGACGGTCGGGCCGGTAGTGACGCCGGTGACCGAACACCCGACGGTCACCGTACCGGGTACGTTGACCCCGATTGTCGAGCGCCCTGGCGTTGACAAGCCTTCCGTGGTCGGCCCGCTTCCACCCGTCGATCTGCATCCGACCCCAAGCGTCCCGACGATTGACCCGGTATTGCGACCTTCCGTCACGATCCCGGACTTCAAGCTGCCGGAGACCAAGACCATCGAGCAGATCCTGGCCGAGCGCGGTGTCGACTTGAACCCGAAAGTGCCGGAGCACAAAACCGTCGAGCAGATCCTTGCCGAGCGTGATGCGAACCGTGGTGCGACGACGGTCCCTGAACGCAAAACCATTGAGCAGATCCTCGCCGAGCGCGGTGTCGGTTCGCTGGAACCGTCGAAGTTGCCGGACATCGGTCCGGTCGGGCGTGAGGTAGGCGGGCGTACCCCGATTGATATTCCGAGCCCAAGGCCGATTGTCATTCCGGATCGCCCCGTCGTTGATATTGCTCACCGAGACCTTGATATCCCGAGCCGCCCACGGGTCACCGTTCCTGATGTTGCGGTTTCGCCAGACCCGCGGCTCAAGTTTGATGATGTACTGCAGTGGGCTCCGCACCTGTGGCCACCGACCCCAATACCATGACGGTCAAGGGGTTCTTTGCCAATGTCACCCTGGGGGATGAGAGCAAGACCATCAATGTGGAGGCGTCGAGTGCCAAAGTGGTTGCCGGCAACGGTGACAACAAGGTGAATGTGACTGGCAGCCGGGGCGATATCACGCTGGGTAATGGCAATAATGTCGTGACTGGCAATGTCGACAAACTCACGGTTGGCCATGGCAACAACACCATTACCGACACAGGGTCTTTCGCTACGGTGAAACTGGGGGATGGCAACAACAAGGTTCTGGTGAGCGGCAACATGCCGACGGTGGAAGTGGGACACGGGGTCAATGATCTTGAGTTCAGCGGCTCTATGGGGCAGTTGGTGTTCGGCAAGGACATCAGCCCTGATCGACTGTGGTTCCAGCACGAAGGGCAGGATCTACAGATCTCGGTCATCGGCAGCAAGCAGGAAGTCACGCTGCATAACTGGTATGCCAGTACCCCTGAACGTCCACGAGACATCATGGCCGGGGACCGCCATCGGTTGATGGGCAATGATGTCGAGCACCTGGTCCAGGCCATGGCGGCGTTCGCGCCGCCGGCACCGGCGAGCATGACCTTCGGTGCTGCCGAGCAGCAGGTGTTGCAGCCTGTGCTGGCGGCCAACTGGATGTAAGTCACCCCGCGTTAACCCGGTAACAC
>NZ_JBFTLU010000719.1:0-1411 GCF_056396605.1 Pseudomonas sp. 05T35 | reverse complement strand
GTGTATAGCTCCTTGCCGTCGTGACTGAGGGTGAACGCGAACATCGACCGCGCCTTCTCTCCCGGATGCTGGGTGATGCTGGCGTGGAACACCTGCTTGCAGTTGTCGAGTTCGACGCCGTAAATGTCCGCGTAGTGGTTGTTCAGCACGTAGGCGGTCTTGCGGTCCGGTGACAACTGAATGGTGCCGGGGCCAAAGGCGTCCGGCAGTTTGCAGGTCTTGTACAGACTGTCGGTTTTAAGGTCGATGACGTTCAGGTTGTTCGGGTAATTGGTGGTCAGCATGTACTCGTGACCATTTTGAAGCACAGTGTTTTCATCGGCCAGAACACTGAGTGAGCAGATACTCAGGAGGGCAGAAGCGGCCAGGCCGCAGGCATTGATGCGAAGCATGCTGGAATCCTTCTTCGGTCCGATTACTTGTCTTTAGGGAACACGGTGCCCAGGTTGCGCCAGCTCTCGTTGGAAGCTTGGGCGTCCTTGTTCCAGTCCGGGTAGGTGCTCATCATGTCCGGCACCTGGGCCGGCCACCAGCAAGGGTCGGAACAGCCATAAAGGTCAGCTTCCATCGGCTGGCACAGCGACGACACACCGCCAAAGGCGTCGATTTCCCAACCCGGATCGGTGGTCGAGGCGCAGCCGGCGACGGAACTCATGGCCACCACTTCTTCGATACGGTTTTCGGCCGCGGCCTGATCGAGCTTCTGCGCTTTGTTATTGATTGCCTTGAGATGTTTCATATCAGTGAGCCTTGCGCGGAGTGATGTAACTGCTGATAAACGCAGGGTTGTGAGCCATGATCCGGGTGTAGACCTCAATGCCGAAGTCGACCCAGTCACGCATCAGTTCGCAGTAGTGATAGGTCGGATGAGTCGGGTCGCCATAACGGGCGTAGCTCTCGTGGTAGCAGCCGCCGGAGCACAGGTTGCGGATCTGGCAGTCTTCGCAGCCGGTGTTGGTCCGGTCCAGGCGCTGGGACAGGAAATCGTTCAACTCAACCTGTTTCACGCCGCTGTGGACGTTGCCGAAGGTCGGCAATGACGAGCCGGTGAAACGGTGGCAGAGGTTGAGTTCGCCCTTGTGATCCACCGCCAGCATCTTCAGCCCGGCGCCACACGGCAGGGCTTTCTTGTGGCCCTCGTGGATGTCGGTGATCAACTGGTGCAGGTTGGAGAAACCGATGTTGCGATGCTCCAGCGCCGCTTGCAGATAACGCCGGCCGAGTTTTTTCATGTTGGCGAAGACCTCGATCAGTTCGTCGCTCGACAGGTTGAAGCTGCTGATGTCACCCGAGGTCACCGGGGCAAAACCGACTTCGGCAAAACCCAGCTCGTTGAACAAGTGATCCCAGATGGTTTCGACGTCGGTGACGCCAGTGGTCAGGGTCACACGCGCGCCGACCGGGCGGCTGT
>NZ_JBFTLU010000718.1:0-1415 GCF_056396605.1 Pseudomonas sp. 05T35 | reverse complement strand
TGGGCAACACCTCGGCCAACACCCTGGGTGGCGGCGCCACTTACTCGCCGGCCACGGGGCTTACCGGCTTCAGTCAGCCGATCAACGCGATCAGCAGCACCGGGGCGGTAGCGGCTGGCACTGCACAAACCAGCGTAGCGGGTGCGTTGACGGCGCTGAATACCGACACGGTCAACACCGCCAATATTGCGGTGAAATATGATGCGGTCGGCGGCAACGCCATCACCCTGGGKGCGACCGGTGGTGCAGGTGCACCGGCCGGCGGGGTGAAAATCACCAACCTGAGTGCCGGTGCCTTGAACGGCACCAGCACTGATGCGGTGAATGGCTCGCAGCTTTTTGCGACCAACCAAAGCCTCAATAACATCAACAAYGGTGCCGGCATCAAGTATTTCCATGCCAACTCGATCCTGGCCGACAGCACAGTCACGGGTACTGACAGCGTGGCYGTCGGTCCCGCCGCCAGTTCCACCGCAACGAATGCCGTGGCCATTGGCAACGGCGCCATCGCCGGCACTGCCAACTCCATCGCCCTGGGCAACGGCGCCACCACGGCTGCTGCTGTTGCGACCGTCAATGGCGTGATCAATGGCACCACTTTCAATTACGAGGGTGCGACACCGACTGGCGTATTGAGCGTGGGCAGTGTCGGTAACGAACGTCAGATCAGCAATGTAGCGGCCGGCCAAGTCACTACCACTAGCACCGACGCGATCAACGGCAGCCAACTGTTTGCCACCAATACYGCCGTSAMTAATCTGGGSACCCAGACCACGACKYTGGGCAACACCTCGGCCAACACCCTGGGCGGCGGCGCCACTTACTCATCGGCCACGGGGATTACCGGCTTCAGTCAGCCGATCAACGCGATCAGCAGCACCGGGGCGGTAGGGGCTGGCACTGCACAAACCAGCGTAGCGGGTGCGTTGACGGCGTTGAATACCGACACGGTCAACACCGCCAATATTGCGGTGAAATATGATGCGGTCGGCGGCAACACCATCACCTTGGGGGCGACCGGTGGTGCAGGCGCACCGGCCGGCGGGGTGAAAATCACCAACCTGAGTGCCGGTGCCTTGAACGGCACCAGCACTGATGCGGTGAATGGCTCGCAGCTTTTTGCGACCAACCAAAGCCTCAATAACATCAACAATGGTGCCGGCATCAAGTATTTCCATGCTAATTCGATCCTGGCCGACAGCAGCGCAACGGGTCAGGACAGCGTGGCCGTCGGCCCAGCCGCGAGTTCGACCGCCGCTAATGCGATCGCCATCGGCAACGGCGCCATCGCCGGCACTGCGAACTCCATCGCCCTGGGCAACGGCGCCACCACGGCTGCTGCTGTTGCGACCGCCAATGGCGTGATCAATGGCACCACTTTCAATTATGAGGGTGCGACACCGACTGGCGTATTG
>NZ_JBFTLU010000717.1:0-1421 GCF_056396605.1 Pseudomonas sp. 05T35 | reverse complement strand
GCGTGAAGGCTTACGACGTGTCATGCGCGGTATCAACATTAATGATTCTCGGGCGTTTCTTTCACGCTTCTTTCACAAGCATATCCGTAGGCTCAACTCATCCGTTAAAAAGCAATTCCATTAGCCCGTCTCCMCAGCGGGCTTTTTTTTTGCCTGCGATAAAACTCTTTGCGTATAAACTGTCCAACCCTCGCGCTCATGAGGGTTGGGCCGGTTCTTTGATTGAATCGACGGCCTTTTTAAGCATCCGGTTTTTTACTAATCAGTACCCTTTTTGAGGTTCATGTCATGCGTTTAACTTTGCCTGCTCTGGTTCTGGGTCTTCTGGTCGCTCAAGGCGCAATGGCCGGTGATGGCAGCGCAGCCCTCGGCGGCGGCCTGGGTGGTGCGCTGGGTAATGTGGTCGGTCAGAAGCTTGGTGGCAGCACCGGCGCGGCGATCGGTGCAGGTGTTGCAGGCGCTGCAGGCAGTGCTGCCGGCGCGAAAAAGGGCCATCGCGCTAAAGCAGCAATCGGCGGTGGTGTAGGTGCAGCAGGTGGTTCGGTCATCGGCAACTCGCTGGGCGGCAAGACCGGTTCCGCCATTGGTGCTGGCCTTGGTGGCGCAGCCGGCGGCGCGCTCATGGGCAAGTAAGCGCACTGGTTCCAGCGATACGATTTGAAAAAGCCCGGCTAATTGCCGGGCTTTTTCGTTTTCGGTTATTCGACCCCTGGCACCCCAGGCTAGTGCGCTACCTGAATCCAGAGCCTGCAATGCCCGGGACTTCACAACTCCAGCTGATCAGCCCTGATCCCGAACGCCATGGCGATCTTTTCCCGAGTGGCTCGGCGCGGTTTGTTTACCGCCTCCTGCTGGGCGAACGCAGGTTGTGAAATCCCCATTCGCTTTGCCACTTCTTCCTGCGTCAGGTTCAAGTGTTCGCGCCAGGCGCGGATTGGGGTGGCACCGTCGACAATACGGCTGACCACCTGATGAGGAATCAGCTCGGTGCCGCCGTGTTGAGCGACATATTGCTGGTAGGGGATGACCACAAAGGCCGGCTCACCGTCCGGGCCGTTGATGATTTGTATGTCAGTAGGTGCGTTCGTCACGTTTTTTGACCTCTTGAATGCTGACCACCTGGACCGAGCCGTCCCAGTCAAACAGAACCCGGTAGTTAGCAACTCTCAGGCGATACCCGCAATTGTGCATGGCCAGCGCCTTGACGTTTATTGCGTCGGGCATGCGCTCCAGCTGCGTTACGGCATCGCGGATTTGCGCCCGGTGCTCCGTGTGTACCCTGAGCAGTTGTTTTACGGCTTTGCGGGTCCAGTAGATTTCGTTCATGAGAGCTTAATAAGTCTTCCATAAGTTATGCAATGGTTTTCTTATATTTATATAAGTAACCGTGCGGCGCTTTCCTTGCGCTCACTACACACCCT
>NZ_JBFTLU010000716.1:0-1426 GCF_056396605.1 Pseudomonas sp. 05T35 | reverse complement strand
AAATCACGAATCCAGGGGCCGTGCGCTCAAGCGATGGTGGGTGGCGTACACGGATTCTGCATACGCCACTCACCAACTGTGGGAAGAGCCGGGCGACGTTCGTCTGCTCGCGATAGCGGTCTGACAGTCACTGCATCGGTGTCTGTTCCACCGTCATCGCGAGCAGGCTCGCTCCCACATTGGTATTGTGCGAGTTGCGTTCACCTTGCAATCAAACACTCCTACACTGTGCCCAATCTGTGCGATCTTCACGCCATTGGTCTTGCTGGAGTTGCTTGATGTTGTCACTTCTCACCGATCACCCGCTGTTTTGCGCCTTGGCGCTGATTTTGCTCGACATCCTGCTGTGGCGGTTGATCAGCGTCAGTCACTGGCAGTTGGTCGTGCGGGTGGTGATTTTTGCGTTGTTCAGTGCCGTGCTGTTCAACGAAGGCATGAACCCGATGGACGTGGCRCCCTGGCCGGAGAACGTGCCATTGCACCTGGCTGCGACCGGATTGCAGATCGGTTGGTGGCTGTTCGGCGCGCGAACCCTGACGGTGTTGCTCGGCACGGTGATGATGCAACGGGTCGGGCATACCGGCCGGCTGTTGCAGGATTTGCTCGGTGCGGTGATTTTCCTGATCGCGATCATTGCCGCCCTGGCGTATGTGCTCGATTTGCCGGTCAAAGGCGTGCTGGCGACTTCCGGTGCCCTGGCGATCATCGTCGGCCTGGCATTGCAGAGTACCCTCAGCGACGTGTTTTCCGGCATCGTGCTCAACACCACCAAACCCTATCAACTGGATGACTGGATCTCCATCGACGGCACCGAAGGCCGGGTCACCGATATCGATTGGCGGGCCACGCGGCTACAAACCTCACAGGGCAGCATGGCGGTGATCCCCAACTCGTTGGCAGCCAAGGCCAAGATCATCAACTTCAGCCGGCCCAGCGACATCTTCGGCATTACCATCAGCCTGCAACYGAGCCCCCATGCACGCCCGCACACGGTGATCGAAGCGCTGGAGCGGGCGATGCAGGGTTGCCGGCCGTTGCTCGGCAAACCGGCACCGAGCGTTTCCTTGAAAAGCTCCAGCGCCAGTGGCGTGGAGTACGAGATCATCGGATTTGTATCGTCCATGGGGCAAAAACGTGAAGTGCGCAATCTGCTGTACGACCTGGCCTTCCGGCATTTGCGTGCGTCGGGCGTGAGCCTGTTGTCGACCGCAGAAACCACAGCACCGCCGGACCTTTCGCGGCCACGGGCGTTGCTCGAAAGCTCGAGTATTTTCTCGACCTTGCGTTCGGAAGAGAAAGACACCTTCAGCCAGAACATGACGCTTATTACCTTCCGTCCCGGGGAAATGATCCTGCCGGCGGGCGAGGTCAGCGATCACCTGTTCATCATCGAATCCGGAGTGGTGTCGGTGGCCTTGAGCCGTGG
>NZ_JBFTLU010000715.1:0-1428 GCF_056396605.1 Pseudomonas sp. 05T35 | reverse complement strand
CGAGTGAAGCACGCCAGGACCGCGACGAGCCCCAACCAGATAATCCGAAAAAGTGGAAGGATGTTCAAAGCGCGGTCGAGAGCGAGCTGGAAACACTGCACGATAAAGCCAGGCCCCTCTAAGTGGGCTCGCCAGCGAGTACAAGCCATGCATCTCACCGTCGGGTGAGATGCATGGCTTGTGCATCAGGCAATCAGATCTACTTTACCGCTGGCCAGGCGATAGACGCCCCCGACGATTTTCAATGTGCCCTTGCTCAGCGCTTCAGTCAGTACGGGTGAGGCTTTCTTGAGGTTGTTTACCGCGTCTTTGACGTTTTGCACCGTCGCGTTCTCGAGAAGATTTCCCGGATCCTTGAGTACCTTCTCGATAGAGGGCCTGAGTGCGTCAGTCAGTTTCTGGATTTGGCCGGGGAAAACCGCGTTGTCCTTTGCTGCCTTGATGCCCGCATTGAGGGCGCCGCAGTCTTCATGCCCCAGCACCAGAATCAGTGGTGCGCCGAGCACCAGGACCGAATATTCCAGGCTTGCCATGCCTTCCTCTGTGACGAAGTTGCCCGCGACACGCACCGCAAAAAGGTCGCCGCGGGCCGTGTCGAACGCATATTCGGGGGCGATGCGTGAATCAGCGCAACTCAAGACTGCTACGAACGGGTTCTGGCCGGTGACCAAGGCTTCACGCTCGGCCTTGAAGTCGTGCGTCTTTGAGGTGCCGTTGATATATCGCTTGTTACCGTTGATCAGTCGTTGAAGGGCCTTGTCGGGGCTGATCGCATTTTGTGGTTTTGGAGGCGAGGCCTTTTTCTCGGCGGCCTGGGCGATGCTGTCAGGCAGCACACCGGCAAGCAGCAGGGCGCTGGCGCCTAGTCCTGCAAGCCGGAGAAAACGACGCCGTCCGTCTGCCTCCGGCGCGGAGCTTGAATCACAGGATTCACACATGGTTTGTGTACTCGGTATTTGGGTGGGAGTGGCTCGCTATCAAGGGCTAATACTTCCGGGAACCTTCAGCACTTCTGCGTTGGAGTCTAGATGGTTTGCCGGAGCCCGTTTCAGGGGGGGGCGCGATTACAACGTGCGAAACACCTAGCACTTTGAGATTAATCCGTTCGCTTTTGCAGGGGGCAGCTAACCTGTAAAGGTTAGGTAACACTCCCGCACACTATCTCCCCATGGACGGAATGCCATGTTTCCTCTTCTCGAGCTTTGCCAGATTGTGGAGTCCGGTTTCTATCCACTCTCATGCACCTGCACGGTGGATCCCGACGGATCGTTGAGGGTCAAGATTGTCGATCCCGAATCCGGACGCGTTAAACTACTGATCGCTGGCGTGTCGACATCGACGCTGTCCAGCGTCCGGGAGATCGCCAACTTTATCGGTGAGCTGCGTACTGAATTGGAAGCCGGGCGCAGAGCGTTCGCAGGCTGATCC
>NZ_JBFTLU010000714.1:0-1429 GCF_056396605.1 Pseudomonas sp. 05T35 | reverse complement strand
GCATCGCTCAGGGCCTTGATCGAACTGTCCCAGGTTGCGCCGCAGAAATTCTTGCCGTGCATCAGCACGACGCTGCGACCGTTGGCTTTGCCGCTGGCGGCGACGTCCATGTAACCCATTTGCAGGTTTTTACCCTGAGACTCGAAAGCAAAATGCTTGAGGGTATAGGGGTAGTCGAAACCCTGTAGCTCCGGCCCATAGGCAGGCCCGTCGGCGTGGGCCAGGACGGGCAGGGCGAGCGTCAGGAGCAGGCCGGACAACCGAAGAGGACGTGAGCGGGGCATAGGTGAACTCCGTTGCGAATCGGTCGATGCTGGAGCGTGGTGATTAGGGCGACATTAACAATGTGGCCGCACCCAAGGGTCAAGGTATCCAGCCCAGTGTCGCCAGCGCCAGCACACCATAACGCGCACCTTTGGCGAAGGTCACGATCAGCAAAAAACGCCCCATGGGTTCTCGCATCACGCCGGCCACCAGGGTCAGTGGGTCGCCAATGATCGGCACCCAGCTCAGCAGCAGTGACCAATGGCCATAACGTTGATAGTGAGTGCGGGCCTTGTCCAGATGAACAGGGCTGACCGGAAACCAGCGACGCTCCCTGAAGCGCTCGATGCTGCGTCCCAGCCACCAGTTCAGCAACGAACCCAGCACGTTGCCGAGCGTGGCGACGGCGAGCAGCCACCACAGCCCATGCTCGCCGTTGAGCAACAATCCCACCAGCACGGCCTCGGACTGCAACGGTAACAGCGTCGCGGCACCGAATGCCGCGAAGAACAGCCCGAGATAGCCAACGAGCATTACCGGGCCGGGTAGTTGGCGACCACTTTATCGGTGCCATTTTCAGTCAACCCAATGACCTGATAAGCATCGGCCATGCCATCCATTTCCATGCCTGGCGAGCCCATGGGCATCCCCGGAGCAGCCACGCCAAGCAGGTCGGATTTGCTCAAGGCCAGAACCTGATCAGCGGGAACATGGCCTTCGACGAATTTGCCGTTGATCACCGCGGTGTGACACGAAGCCAGCCGCGGCGGGACGCCGAGGCGCTGCTTGACTTCGCTCATGTTGGTTTCGACGTGATCGTTGACCTTGAAGCCATTGGCTTCCAGGTGCGCGATCCACTTTTTGCAGCAACCGCAATTGGCATCGCGGTGGACATCGATCGGAATCAGCTCGGCGGCATGGGCCAGGGAGCTGATGAACAGGGCACCAAGGGCCGCCAGACGCAGTGTGGTTTTCATCGGTTATCTCTCGTTGATCAATTCACGCTGCGCATTTTGACCATTTTCCTCAATGAAAAAGGAGGCTTATGTTTCAAAGTTATTCATGGGTATCCCTTGAAGGTGATGCCCACGCGAAACGCGCGGGCGGCATTCACGGGTTCACCTGACCTTGAAGCGTCCCATGATCGAACTGACCCGGCTATTGG
>NZ_JBFTLU010000713.1:0-1432 GCF_056396605.1 Pseudomonas sp. 05T35 | reverse complement strand
CGTTATGGCGCATTCATGCTCTTGATTGCGTGGTGAGTGTCCACTCTCGGCAAATACGAAAGTCCGCAACCCGTCTGAATCTGCCGCTGGTGGAAAATTGCTGACCGACCGCAATGGGTCGATTGCTGCCTCTGGCGATAGGTAGACAGAACGCCGTTTATGTAAAAGAGGCCCCCACACTTGCCGAGAGTGTGGGGGCCTTTTATTTGGCCCCCGGATACCAGAATCACCTGGAGTGGTACACCGGGCTAGGGGAGTCTGGTTTGCTAAAGCTTTAATGCTAACTGCAGCATCCCGACAACATCCGGCCCGTCCTCATTGATCCAAGTCCCATAGTGCTGGCGGATCATGTTCCCGTTGGTATGTCCCATCTGCTCGGCGATCCAATCGATTGAGGCAATTCCCGTCGTCAGCAACTGGCTGGCGTACGTGTGCCGGCACTGGCCAGGCCCCCGATAACGAACCCCGGCCGCGAGCAGGTGAGCCTTGAAGAACCTGTCGCGCACCACGAAGTCGTTGACGTGCGGCAGGCCGCTTTTCGTGTTCAGGAAGACAAAGTGCAGTTTGTGTTTACGCACCGTCTTGTTGTCCCGTTCTACGATATCTACGGTTTCAGCCTTTCGGTTCCTGTTCAACGCATCGATCTTCTGCAGGGCATCCCAGGCGGKGGCAAGTAGGCGGACCTTGCGCGTCGATCGCCGGGTTTTCGTCACCCGGTAAGCCCCGCGCACCTTGGACCGGCGGAACGTCACGGTGCCCTGTTCCAGGTCAACATCCTCCCAGGCCAGGGCGATGGTCTCGGATACCCGGGGGCCGGCCCATATCATGAACTGAACCATTAGCAGCTCTTGCGTGCGGCTGGTGTGGGTTTCCAGGATCTGTTTGATTTCCGCCCGGGTGAAAGGGTCCGGCGCCTCTGGATCTGGCAGGCGCACCATCAAACCTTCGGTTGGATCGTGCGCGACTTTCATCCTGGTGCGGTACAGCCTGAACACCTGGCGCACGTTGCTGATGATGTCGCGGATGGTCTTGTTTTTGAGCGTTTTAGACAGGGTCCCCTGAATCCACTCCTGTAGGTCCAGGTGATCGATGTTGTGGATCTGTACCTTTCCCCAGCGCGGCCGCACATGAACTTCTGCCTTGTTGGCATAGCCCCGATAGCTCGACGCTGCCACGCTATTGGCCTTGATCTTTAACCACAGGTCCAGGTAGTGGCCGAAGGTGTTTTCGACCAGCTTGGCCGAGTTGGGGAAGTGCCGCGCATAATCGAATGTGCCGGCTTGGATTTCGTACTCGATGATGTCGACCAGGCGCTTTCCCTGGGCCACGATGGCAGGCGTGTTACCACCCGGGATTGCTTCCCGGCATTTTTCTCCGTTGTATTGAAAATAGATTCTCACGGATTTCCCGCGAGCTTCGACCCCACTCATGT
>NZ_JBFTLU010000712.1:0-1434 GCF_056396605.1 Pseudomonas sp. 05T35 | reverse complement strand
GGCATAGGCTTCGGCTTCGTTGCGGGCGCGCTCCTGGTCGGCGCGGGCCCGCTGCACATCGTTGAACGCATCGATCACCTGTGGCGGCGGATCGACCCGTTGCAATTGCACCTGAGTGACGAGAATCCCGGCCTGTTCGCGGTCCAGCAACTGCTGCAGCAAGTCGCGGGTTTCATCGGCGATCTGCGCACGCTTGTCGGACATCACCGACTGAATCGGCGTACGCCCAATCACTTCGCGCAGCGCGCTTTCGGCCGCGAGCTTCACCGAGCGCTCCGGGTCGCTGATTTTGAACAGGTAGAGTCGCGCGTCCTTGATCCGCCAGAACACCGTGCAATCGGCTTCGACGATATTTTCGTCACCGGTGAGCATCTGCTTGTCGCGCGCGCCATTGCTCGCAGCGCTCTGCACACTGGTACTGGAGCCCAGTTGCAGCTGATTGACCTGAGTGATCTTGGGTAGCAGGACGGTTTCGACAGGATAGGGCAAGTGATAATGCAGCCCGGATTCGGCGGTCTGCTGCCAACGCCCGAAGCGCAGCACAATGCCCTGTTCATCGGGCTGAACCTTGTAGATGCCGGAGCTGATCCAGGCCAGCAAAACCAGCCCGCCGATCAGTGCCAGTCCCCGTCCGCCGAGATCCATCACGGCCAGGTCGTAACCCAATCGCTTGAGCAGCCGACGCATTGGGCTGACGGGCTCGACAGGAGCAAAGACGGGACTATCGGTCATGCAATGGCTCCATGTCGTCAAATGACGAGCGCCCATTCGGGGGCGCCAAGGCGCGCAGAGTACCTGAACCCAAAACCGCGAAAATGAATATCCTGTCATGTTCACTGTACAAAAAACGCTCAACTGCTGCCAAGCCTTGGCCGCTCTGGCCCGCAGCCAACTGCGCGCACCTTATCCACAGCCCCGTCCACAGTCTTTGGGGGCAAGTGCAAATCTTGAGACGCGCGATCTACAAGGCTTTGCGGGTAGATTTGAAAGTTTTTTGCTTGACCTGGGCACTGACAAGTGTAGCCAGCATCGGTCAGTGCGACCGAGCAGTCACCAAGACGATAGCTACACGCCAGTCATTACGGCCCTTTGCCAAGTCTTTCCAGAGTTTAACCACAGACTTATCCACAGGCTGTGCAACGACTTTCCAACCGTTGGGCACCGCTAACAAAAAGGTTGACAAGGCTTACTCAAGACCGCTGAAAAATGCCTGATCAAAAAACAACCACAACCCTGCAAGCCACGCCGCTAAAGGCCTTCAGGCAGTTGCTCCCATGTTACCCACAGCCAGTTCCACAGCAAACGGGGACAAGTCAAAACTGTGGAAAAACAGCTATTTGCAGCGGCTTTATGTCGCGCTTTAACAGGTTGCGAATATTGTTTTCCACAATTCCCGATAGAACACCACCGACACTTGTGGGAGCGAGCCTGCTC
>NZ_JBFTLU010000711.1:0-1439 GCF_056396605.1 Pseudomonas sp. 05T35 | reverse complement strand
GGGTTATGCGTGTCCGGTGCGGTTCAGTCTGCGCATGATTTGAGCCAGCAGGCATACGTCTATTGAGACGATCATCGGCAGCTCCCCATGATGTCCTGCGTCCGATTGCACTGAACAAGCGCATTTCTGGCACAACGCATGCACCGTTTTTCACAAATGTAAGTTAACCCTTGATTACAAAGTATGACTAAAATACGCCCAGTGGCCATGAGCTAGCTTTCTGCTCAGGCTCCCGTGCTTGACCGATTCATTTGATAGTTGGATCTCGGACGCTGCGTTCAACTCAGGCTTGTGGCGCGCGGCATGTACTCTTCTGAACTGTGACGAATTCCCGTGAAACTCATCATTGTCTCCCTTTACGTTTTATCCATTGCGTATGTGCATCTACGTGGTCGCATCCGGCACAAACTGAGTCGCCAGCTCAGTGACCATTCGACCTTTCTGGCGCCGGTCAACTGCTTCCTGTACCTGTTTTCGAAAATCCCCAACAAGCCTTATCTGAATCCAGCCGATTTCCCGGACCTGAGCCCCTTGCAGGCCAATTGGCAGGAAATCCGCGCCGAAGGCCAAAATCTGCTCAGGGCAGGGGAGATCAAGCGCTCGGACCAATACGACGATGTGGGCTTCAACTCGTTCTTCAAAACCGGCTGGAAGCGCTTCTATCTGAAGTGGTATGGCGACARCCACCCGTCGGCCACCAAGCTCTGCCCGCGTACCACGGAGCTGGTGCAAAGTATTGGTTCGATCAAGGCAGCGATGTTCGCCGAATTGCCACCAGGCTCGAAACTGGTCCGTCACCGCGACCCGTATGCCGGCTCGTACCGTTACCACCTGGGTCTGGACACGCCGAACGATGAGGGTTGCTACATCGACGTCGACGGCGAGCGCTATCACTGGCGTGATGGCGAGGCGGTGATGTTCGACGAGACTTACATTCACTACGCCGAGAACACCACCCAGCAGAATCGCATCATCCTGTTCTGCGACATCGAGCGCCCGCTGAAATACCGCTGGGCCACAGCGTTCAATCGCTGGTTCAGCCGCAACGTGATGTCCGCTGCTGGCGCGCCCAACGATGCGGGCGATAAAACCGGTGGCATAAACCGGTTTTTCGGCAAAATCTACAAAATTCGTTTGCGCGGTAAAGAACTGAAAAAGCGCAACCGGACGCGTTACTACCTGGAAAAGTGGGCGATTTTCGGCGGTTTGCTGGCCATTATTGTATTGATCTGAACACGATCCACGCGCCAGCAGCCTTTGCTGGCGCGGTGAGGTTTACCGGCCGGTTTGCGGTGCGGTCAATCGGTGTGATATCTGCGCTGGAGTATTGTCTTCACAGGGGCGAATCCTGCGCGTAGCGTGTTATCGAAGACTCTATCTGCATGTACTGGAGGAACTCCACCATGAACAGGTTTGTGCTCGGTACCAGCGCACTGGCG
>NZ_JBFTLU010000710.1:0-1440 GCF_056396605.1 Pseudomonas sp. 05T35 | reverse complement strand
GCTCACTGCGACGCTGAGTATTGTCTTCGCGCTGGGCTGCAATCTGCTGATCAGCAGCCTTTGGTTCCACCCACGTCCCTTTATGCTTGGGCTGGGGCAAAACTTTCTGGCGCATACCGCTGAATCATCTTTTCCCAGCGACCACGCAACGGTGATGTTTGCGCTAGCCTTTGGGTTGATACTGGCCTCGCTGCGCAAGTTGGGCCTGCTGGTTTTGCTGCTGGGGGCGTTGGTTGGCTGGGCGCGTGTCTACCTGGGCGTGCACTTTCCATTCGATATCGCCGGGTCGTTCCTGGTTTCGCTGATCAGCGCCTGGCTGGTCAAACAGGTGCTGGACTGGAGGCAACTGGGTGAGCCCCTGCTCGACGTTTTGGAGCGCCTGTACCTGCGAGTACTACCGGCACTCGCTCGGCGCAATAGTCACTTATAGGGCTCGGTCATCGCCTTCGATAAGGCCCTGGAGCACGACAGGATGAACACGTGAATCAGGTCGGATCGGAGTCTCTTCGTATTCCGCGAACCATTTGGGCCTTGGGCTTTGTCAGCCTGTTCATGGATGTTTCGTCCGAACTGGTGCACAGCCTGCTGCCGGTGTTTCTGGTCACGACCCTGGGCGCGAGCGCGCTGACCGTCGGGGTGATCGAAGGCATCGCAGAGGCGACGGCGATGGTCGTCAAAGTCTTTTCGGGTGCGATCAGCGACTTTATCGGTCGACGCAAAGGCTTGCTGTTAGTGGGATACGGTCTGGCAGCGTTGTCCAAACCGCTGTTCCCGCTGGCTCACTCGGTGGATGTGGTGTTCACCGCGCGCTTTCTCGATCGTATCGGCAAAGGCATTCGCGGCTCGCCGCGCGATGCCCTGGTGGCGGATGTCGCTCCACTGGAAATTCGCGGTGCCTGTTTCGGTTTGCGCCAGTCGATGGACACGGTCGGCGCCTTTGTCGGCCCTGCGCTGGCCATCGTGCTGATGCTCTGGCTCGCTGATATCCAGCTTGTACTCTGGTTCGCGGTGATCCCGGCGGTCATCGCGGTGGCGCTGATTGTCACCGGTGTAAAAGAGCCTGAACACGCTGTTGGCAAGCACACCTTTCGATCGCCCATTCATTGGCGAGTCCTTCACGACTTCTCGTCCGGGTACTGGTGGGTGGTCATTGTGGGTGGGGTGTTTACGCTGGCGCGCTTCAGCGAAGCATTTCTGGTGTTGCGGGCGCAGCAGACCGGTTTGTCTGCCACCTGGGTGCCGCTGGTGATGGTGGTCATGTCGGTGTTCTATGCGCTGTCCGCGTACCCGGCCGGTTGGCTGTCCGATCGCATCAGTCGCACTAAACTGCTTTGCCTCGGTATGGCGCTGTTGGTGCTGGCGGATCTGGTGCTCGCGCAAAGCCATTCGCCCCTGACAATGATGCTGGGCGTAGCCCTGTGGGGACTGCACATGGGTTTC
>NZ_JBFTLU010000709.1:0-1441 GCF_056396605.1 Pseudomonas sp. 05T35 | reverse complement strand
AGTAATACCGTGCTTTTGGCAAAGAGGCTGCCAACCGGCGGCCTTTTTCATATCAAACCGATGGATTCAGGAGGAACGATTTTCCGGTATTCGGGGTCGAGATGTTGTAAGCCCATCTGTGGGTTTTACCAAGGAGGCACCGATGCAAAAGTGGGAAGTCACCTTCGTAGATGATCACGGCGTGCAGACCGTGGAGCAATTCGATTGCGAACAAAAACCCACGATGGAGCGGGCCGCGCAATTGATTCGCTCAAAACTCCTCCCTGTTCCGGCCGAGCTCGATCTCAATGATCTGGAGGGGCGAACCGAGGACCCGACGGTCAAAAGCCTGAAAGATCAGAACAGCATTGAAATTCTCAGTATCACGCCAATTGCATAACCACTTGATGCGACTCGCAAACAGGCCTTGGCAGCAACTCTGACTTGGGGCTACTCTGCAAACGAGATCAGCGAATGGATCGCTAAGGTCTGGTCTTGTCAGCTACATGCTTGTTTCCCGGCGGCAATTTGATTGCCGTATCGCCCTCACCATTCGGTTGCGGGCGCAGGGAGTACGGAAAGTCTATCCATCAGTTTGAGGAGGACGTTTCATGAGCACAGCCTATCAAGAAGACATCAGCAGCAGTGTGCTGCGCCGCATGAAAGAAGGCGGTTTTGACTTTTCACGGTTCCATCCCATCGAGTTCTACGCCATTTTCCCGGATGAGGAGCGGGCACGCAGGGCGGCAGGGCATTTTCGCGGTGAATCCTTGAATGCGCAGGTCAGCGTGCGTGATGACGGTGCCTGGCATCTGGAGTTGAGCAAGGTGATGTACGCCACTTATGGCGGCATCGGCGACTTCGAGCAGGACTTTGAGGCGGTGGTCGAGCCTTTGGGTGGGATTATCGAAGGATGGGGCGTCAAGCAGGAGGTACGAGGGCTACTCGCATAACACTATGAACAGCGACAACACTCAGCAACGGCTGACCTCAGGGTTGGCCGTTTTCGTTTTCGGACATTGAGAAGTCAAAGGATCGCAACCGCGCACAGGCCGTGAAACCAACTCTGGCTATGCCGGTAATGACCATGAGCATTGCTTCGCAATGAAGCGAGGGACGAACAGGTTGAGGCATTGGCTGCACAGGATTGGTGCGGCGTGTCTTCGACGATTAGCCAACCGATTGATAGTTAAGCGTTTATGCCGCTGGCACGGGCCTTGCGAAGTCTGGGTGTCCGGGTGACAAGGAGTACGGCATGATCCGCACCTATTTTGATGAAATGTACGACGCTGGCGGCTTGGTCCGTCCGCACTATCGGGAGTTCGCCCGTTGGTTAGCTGAAACGCCTGACGAGCTTTTGGCACAACGGCGACGCGAGGCCGATCTGTTATTTCATCGTGCCGGGATAACCTTCACGCTCTATGGTGATGAGCAGGGGACAGAGCGTCTGATTCCCTTCGAC
>NZ_JBFTLU010000708.1:0-2261 GCF_056396605.1 Pseudomonas sp. 05T35 | reverse complement strand
CTTTGTGAAAGCGCTCGACCAGAACGGCAAACTGTCGTCATCCAGTAACGCTCTGGGCGTCAGAACCGAAGGGGGAGGAGGGGATTATCCGGCTTGGGAGCTGAATGCGAGGTATGAAAAAGACGCACGGGTCAGCCATTCGGGGAGCAAGTGGAGGTGCATTCAGGCGCATGTTTCGTACGTGTCGGACTGGGCGCCTGGTGTGGGCGACAATGTGCTTTGGATCAAACAACCCTGACCTGCGCACTGGAACAATCATCCTGAAGGTGATTGTTCCAGGTTGGTATTTGTAGCAGCTGGCATTCGATGTTTATTTCGGATATAGCGGCGGCAAACCACTGTCACCGACCGGATCATGGACCCGTTCGGTGATCGGGATGGCGCGGATCGCGCGCCAGAGTTCTTCGCCTTGCCAGTAATGCCCGGTTTCGCTGTAGAGCGCGCCGTTCAAGCCGTCGAGTGCGTCGGACAGCGGTACGAAGCGTGCAGCCATGTCGGCCTGATGGACCGGGTGTGTCTGCATTACGCAGAGATCTACCTGTAATTTCTGACAGTAGGCGTCGTATTCCTACTGTGTTATTCAAAGCCATGGACAACATCTCTGTAGATCGCTCAACTCCCACTCTGACAGTCATGGACCCGCGTGGTCTGTTGAGTCGGGAAGTTGCTTACTGCCGCTCGGAGTCTGGCCAGGTGCCCGACTCGCGGATTACCCGGCATGCCTACGATGCAGCCGGGCGAGAGATCGCTAGTTGGGATCCGCGCTTCTGGAAGGAGGCTGCAATGGGGGGCAAGCAAGTTCCCAACAGGATCACTCCTGTACTGTCAACGCAATGCGTCGATGCGGGGCTGCGCCTGGCCTTGCCAGGCGCAGCCGGGCAACTACTTCATTCCTGGGACAGTCGCGCCAACCAGCAACAGATCGAGCACGACTCGTTACTGCGCCCTGTTACCGTACGTGAACACGCGGCAGGTCAGTTACCCAAGGTGGTGGAGCGCTTTACCTATGGCGATTGCGGTGACGAAGTCGCGGCCCATAACCAATGCGGTCGGCTAATTCGACATGATGATCCTGCGGGCACCTTGCGGTTATCCGAATATAGTTTGTTCGATACGTGTCTGGTGGAAGCACGGCAGTTCCTGAGCGGTCTGGAGGCGCCGGACTGGCCTCCCGACATTTCACTGCGTGATGATCTCTTGGAAGACGGTAAGGGTTTTATCACTGCTCAGACCTTCACTGCTACAAATGAGATGCAGACCCAGATCGATGCAATGGGTAACTTAAGGATGTTCGACTATACGGTGGCCGGCGAACTGAAAGAAACCCGGCTGCAACTGGCGGGCTCTGATGAGCTGCCGCGCTTGCTGGTCGGCTCTATTCACTACAATGCCCTTGGTCAAATCGAGAGCGAAACTGCCGGCAATCGCGTGGTGAACAAGGCTTTTTATGGCGCTGACGATGGTCGTTTGATCCAGCTCCTGGCCGGTATTCCCGGCAGTGCTCCTCTTCAGAATCTGAATTACTGTTACGACCCGGTGGGAAACATTGTCAGTCTTGAAGACAAGTCTCAGTCGGTGCGCTATTTCAACAATCAGCGTATCGATCCGATCAACTGCTATCGCTACGACAGCCTTTATCAGCTGGTCGAAGCCAGTGGCCGGGAGGTCATCACTCCTGGCTACGGACTAGCACTACCAGCGTTGAAGCGCATGCCGTTGGATTCGAATCAACTGCGCAATTACACTCAGTCGTTCCTCTACGACGCAGCCGGCAATCTACTTTCCCGCCATCATAGCGGCGCACCGACGTTCAATATGAGTACCTCCAGTTTCAACAACCACAGCCTGGCTCAGCGCGAAGATGGATCTCTACCGGACGAGGAGGAAATTACCAACGGCTTCGATGCCAACGGCAACCAGCAGGAGTTGCAACGCGGCCAGGCCATGAGTTGGGACGTTCGCAATCAACTGAGTCTGGTGACGATGGTGAAGCGTGAGGATGGGGCGGATGATCTTGAGTGCCATGTCTACGACCGCCCCGGCCATCGTCTGCGCAAGGTGCGCCTTACTCAAGCCGGCAGTCGTATCTTGCGCGCTGAGGTTCGTTATTTACCGGGACTAGAGATTCATCGTGACGCGGTAACAGGCGAAGAGCGCCAGGTGATCAGCGTCGAGGCCGGACGCAGCCGTGTGTGGGTATTACATTGGGAAACGAAGCCGCCCGACGGCATAAGCAATGATCAAGTGCGCTTCAGTCTGAG
>NZ_JBFTLU010000707.1:0-1455 GCF_056396605.1 Pseudomonas sp. 05T35 | reverse complement strand
CAGTTGCACGCAGCCGCCCATCATTTCGCACAGGTTGCGACTGATCACCAATCCCAATCCTGCACCGCTTCTGGCCAAATGCCCGGTGTTATCGGCCTGGGTGAAAGGCTCGAACAAGCGTCGCTGGTCGTCTTCGCTGATGCCGATTCCGCTGTCATTGACCCACAACTCCATCAGGAGATGGTCGGGCTCCGGGGCTGGTTGCAGATTGACCTTGATCCTCACCTGGCCGTGCTCGGTAAACTTGATGGCATTACTGATCAGGTTGGACAGTATCTGTTTGAAGCGCAGGGGGTCTATCAATACATCTGGCTGTTCAGCGCTGGTGGGGAACTCCAGCACCAGGCCGAGATTTTTTTGCCGGGCCAGTCCATCGAAGACCCGCACGACCGATTCAATCGTCTCGCCAAGGTTCACCCGCTCTGGGGCCAGGCTTAAATGGCCAGACTCGATTCGGGCGATATCGAGTATGTCGCCAATCAACGCCAGCATGTCCTTGGCTGAGCTATGGGCCACTTCGATGGCCGGCCGATCCAGGTGGCCCTGATCGGCCCGTTTCAATGTCAGTTCAAGCATGCCGATCACTGCATTCATCGGTGTGCGAATTTCATGACTCATGGTGGCCAGGAAGGTGCTCTTGGCGCGATTGGCCTTGTCCGCCTGTTCCTTGGCTGACCTGAGTTCATCAAAAAGCTGCCGTCGTTCGCTGATGTCGATCCAGCCTCCGATGATCCCCTGGACTTCACCCGTCGAGTCTCGATAGGGAAGAATCCAGTGATAGATCGTCAGCCTTTTCCGGCCAATGTGCAGGGGGCGGTCGAGAATCAACGGGACACCTTCAGCCACCACTCGCTGGTAATCGGCCAGGTATTCCCTCGCCTCGAACTCGTTGCTCATGGGGCCCTGCATGAGGCTTTTGCCAATCACATCCTCGCGTTTGGCACAAAAGGCTTCCAGATAGCTGTCGTTACAACTTTGCAGCAGTCCTTCACGGTCCCGTACGTAAATGGGGTGAGGCGTACCGTTGACCAGCGTGCGCATGAATTCGAACTGGTCGTTGAGTGCGCGCTCTGCTCTCTGGCGTTGCTTGATCTGCCTGCGCATGTGGGCATTCCAGGCCAGCGAAATCAGTAACAAAAGACCGCTGCCAATGACCAGTTGATAGAACAGGCGATGGTAGTTACGCCAGGTGCTATTGGCGGTTCCCGTGTAGCCGCGCCAGCGGCTGTTGATTATTCCCAGTTCGTCCGGCGCAATGCTGAGCAGGGCTTTGTCGAGGATGGAGTGCAGTTCCGTAGCACCGCGCGCGGTTGCCAGTGAAAACGCGGCTTGCTGCGTTCCGACGGTCGCGCTGATTTGCAATGCGTCCTCGAATACTTGCGATGAAATGAAGTAGTTGGCAATCACCAATGAGTTGACTGCGCCCTCGACCTGACCTTTGGCGAGTAACTCCAC
>NZ_JBFTLU010000706.1:0-1478 GCF_056396605.1 Pseudomonas sp. 05T35 | reverse complement strand
TGGCGGTGCTCGAGCACGTTGAAATACAGCGTGAACTGAACGTCGGCAGCGCCTTTCGCAAGGTCGATGAAATCCCGTTCGACTTCAATCGCCGGCGCATGTCGGTGGTGGTGGCCGAGCAGCACCAGCCCCATCTGCTGATCTGCAAAGGCGCGGTGGAAGAAGTGTTGGCGGTGTGCAAGCGTGTGCGTCACGGCGAGGCTGAGGAAGCGCTGACCGATGAGCTACTGGCACGGATTCGTCAGGTCACGGCCKAGCTCAACGAAGAAGGCTTGCGCGTTGTGGCGGTGGCCGCGCGGTCAATGCCGGCCGGTCGCGACACCTACAGCCTGGGCGATGAACAGGAACTGACGCTGATTGGTTACGTGGCGTTCCTCGATCCGCCGAAAGAAAGCACTGCGCCTGCGCTCAAAGCCCTGGCTGCCCACGGTGTCGCGGTCAAGGTGCTGACCGGTGACAACGAGCTGGTGACGGCGAAAATCTGCCGTGAAGTGGGCCTGGAGCAACAAGGCCTGTTGATGGGCAACGACATCGAACGCATGAGCGACGCCGAGTTGGCGCTGGCGGTAGAGACCACCAATGTCTTCGCCAAACTGACGCCGACGCATAAGGAACGCATCGTTCGCCTGCTCAAGGCCAATGGGCACGTGGTCGGCTTCATGGGCGACGGCATCAACGATGCGCCAGCACTGCGTACCGCCGACATTGGTATTTCGGTGGACAGCGCGGTGGATATCGCCAAGGAAGCGGCCGACATCATCCTGTTGGAAAAGAGCCTGATGGTGCTGGAGGAGGGCGTGCTGGAAGGCCGGCGGACCTTCGCCAACATGCTCAAGTACATCAAAATGACCGCCAGCTCGAACTTCGGCAACGTGTTCTCGGTGTTGGTGGCCAGTGCGTTTATCCCGTTCCTGCCGATGTTGCCGATGCACCTGCTGGTGCAGAACCTGCTGTATGACATTTCGCAGATCGCCATCCCGTTCGATAACGTCGATGACGAGATGCTGAGAAAACCACAACGCTGGCAGCCGGCTGATGTCGGGCGCTTCATGATCTTTTTCGGCCCGATCAGTTCGGTGTTCGACCTGCTGACATTTGCCTTGATGTGGTATGTGTTCGATGCCAACACCCCGGACCATCAAACCCTGTTCCAGTCGGGCTGGTTCGTGGTCGGGTTGCTGACCCAGACGCTGATCGTGCACATGATCCGCACGCCGAAGATTCCGTTCCTGCAAAGCCGTGCAGCCACGCCGTTGCTGGTGATGACGGGGATCATCATGACTGTAGGGATCTTCCTGCCGATGGGGCCGCTGGCGCATTACTTCAAGTTGCAGGCGTTGCCGTCGCTGTACTTTGTGTTCCTGCCGGTGATCCTGCTGGCGTACATGGCACTGACCCAGGCGGTGAAAGGCTTCTACAGCCGCCGGTTTGGCTGGCAATAAGCCGTTTTCGCGACGAACGCATCCCCTGTGGCGAGG
>NZ_JBFTLU010000705.1:0-1482 GCF_056396605.1 Pseudomonas sp. 05T35 | reverse complement strand
GTGCGGCGTACCTGTTCACCGGTTTGACGCGGTTCAACGAATTGCATGCCGCCTATGGGGAATTGCAAGGCCCCGGCTTTCACTGGCATGGCGACCTTCTGGCGCTGGGGATTGGTAATGGTCGGCAAGCGGGGGGCGGACATGTACTGTGCCCGCAGGCGTTGGTCGATGATGGCTTGTTGGATATCAGCATTCTGCCGGCACCGCAGGAGGTGGTCGCAACCCTGCGTGATCTATTGGCTGATGGTTGGGGCATCGACAATATGTTCGTGCGTGTGCGCTTGCCGTGGGTTGAGATCAAGGTTTCGGAGGGGCTGTACATCAATCTGGATGGCGAGCCCCTGCAAGGCGACAGCTTGCGCTTTTCTACGCGTCCAGGCGCGTTGCGCGTACATCTGCCCGAGGGATCGGCGTTACTGGGGCGTTGAATCTGGTCTAGTCGTCGAGACTGATGATTTGCTCGCGCACGGCAAACAGTACCAGGCCCGCGACATCGAAGATCTGCAAGCGCTTCATGATCTGAGAGCGGTGGGTTTCCACCGTTTTGATGCTCAGGCCCAAACCATTGGCAATCTCGCGAGTGGATTTGCCACGCACGATCAAGCGCAGAATCTCTAGCTGACGAGCTGTCAGGTTATGTGTGTCGACGGGTTCTGGCTGGCTGTTCTGGGCACGCACCAGCGCCTGGTTGATCACGGTATGAGCGATGGCCGGGCTCAGGTAGCGTTCATTGTTGCGCAAGGCTTCAAGCGCGTGTTCCAGCTCCGTGGCGGTGGTGTCCTTGAGCAGATAGCCGTGAGCGCCTGACTCCAGGGCTTGCATGATCAGTGTCGGGTCGGTGTGCATCGACAGGATCAGCACTTTGCTTTGTGGGCGTATGGCCTTGAGTTTTTGCAGAGCCTCAAGCCCGCCGGTTTCCTTCATGGATATATCCAGCAGGATGATGTCGGGGTTCAGCTTCTCGACCATTTCGAGCAGCTGTGCACCATCATTGGCTTCACCAATGACGGCGTAACCGGGAATATCCAGAACCAGTGCACGTACGCCGGCTCTGATCAGCGAGTGGTCATCCACCAGAAGCAAGTTACAAGTCAATGTTGAACCTTATTCGTACTGGCTCGTTCGAGCGCACGGGGTGCCCAGGGGAAAAGTGCTTCGATCTGCGTGCCTTTGCCGGGCTCGCTGATGACGCTCAGGGTGCCGCCCAGTTGTTCGACCCGCTCCGACATGCCGGCCATTCCACGTTGCCCTTCACGGCCAGGATGGGTGGCGGGAGAAAAGCCCTGCCCGTCATCGCTGATAAACAGCGCCAGTCCTTGGGGCAGACGTTGCAGGCGAATCAGCAGGTTCTTGGCTTGTGCATGGCGCAGCATATTGGTGACGGCTTCCTGAGAAATCCGAAACGCCGCCACCGCCATTTCTTCCGGAATACCGGTCAGGCGCTGCTGGCATTCAAGGCTCCAGTTCACGGCAGTATTGGCC
>NZ_JBFTLU010000704.1:0-1483 GCF_056396605.1 Pseudomonas sp. 05T35 | reverse complement strand
GCTAACACGACTCTTGGCAACCATGAAAATAAATTTCGATTTGAATAGTTTTTTAAGCGATAAAGCCCTGATATTCAGGCTAACCCTTTTACTTTTGCTGTTTATTATTTTCATATCACCCGGATTAATAATGATCTATTTATTCAATCCGGAGTTACTGACAACTCTGTCCGACGTCAAACTGATCATCTTCTCTGCCGGAGTATCTATCCCATTGCATCTGCTAGCCATGGTGCTCCTTATCAGTTCGCCAGCAACTCAAATAAGCATAATAAAAGACCCGTCGCAATTTAGAGTCTACTCAATTAGCATCGGAGCCATGCTCTGGGCTGTTCTTTGGGTATTTCTTCTCCTTGCATTCACGAAACTCATTGGTTTTCTCTATCCAAGTTTCAAAGAGCTGCCACAAAACCAGCAGATAATCTCGGCATACATAATCGCCCTCGCGTTCTTCTTCGGCGTAAGCATTTTAAGCTTCCTGAAAATCACCACAAGGCATATGCAAAAGTAAGTGCTCACAGTGAAGAAGTGACAGACTTAATTCTCTGTCACCTGCCTCGGCAGCAATGTAAAATAAATCCACCCCCTTTTCACTTGGGGGTAGGGATTTCAGTTAGTTGAGACGGGCAAGAATCGGCCAAGAGCTACCGTGCCCAGAACTACCTGCCCATGGCAAAGCCGCTTCGGATAAACTAAAGCCAGCTCAGCAGAGACGCCCTCTAGCATTCACGGACGAGACAAAACCCACATGTTAATGAAAACATCATTCATCGCTTCGCTAGTAACTTTATCGCTAATTCAAACACCACTATCCTTCGCGGATAATGCCAATGGGAAAAACCTCTATTTACAGAGGTGTGTCATGTGCCACGGAATAGATATCAAAGGAACAGGACCATTGGCTAATAAAAGCAATCCTCCTACACCTGACCTTACAACATCCGCTTTCAAAAAAAGACTAAATGATTATCCGGGCGTTATTGTGTCATCGATAATACTTCGCCCCAATGGAGACTTGATTCCAAAAACATTGCAAGAGAACGGTGTAAAGATTCCGCCACACGCTTGGAGCGTTAAGGATTTTCGCGATTTGAATCAATACATGAGTGGTGTGATTTCAAAAACTCGATGATTTTGAGAAAAAGGGGACGGCGCGCTCAACCAGTCAACGTAACGTCATGGTGAATCTGTTGTTACTATTTCCACCTCGTTAATAAAAGGTATCCGGAGGCTCGGCGCATGAAAACCACCCTTGACCACCTCGCCATCGTCGCCCCCGACCTCGACACCGGCTGTGCCTTCGTCACCAACGCACTCGGCGTGGAGCTTCAACCGGGCGGGGTGCATCCGCGCATGGGCACTCATAATCGGTTGCTGCGCCTTGGCCCGGAGACTTATCTGGAAGTGATTGCCGTGGACCCGTCCGCCAATCGCCCGGACCGGCCACGCTGGTTCGGCATGGACCAATTGCCCGCTGATACGC
>NZ_JBFTLU010000703.1:0-1486 GCF_056396605.1 Pseudomonas sp. 05T35 | reverse complement strand
CCCTTAAACGATGCTCAAGATGTCGCAAAGCAATTCGAGGGTGATTCATCGTCACCTCAGGCAGACCGCTTTCGGTCAGTATGTCCGGCAGCGCCCGCAAGCGATTGGCTTGCTCGCGCAACCGCTCGAAGACCACCTGCGAATCGACAATCCCCGTTAACGCATTACAGACGCCACGCCAATCGACATCCCCCGCCAACTCCAAATCCCGTGGCCATTTTGTGGTCCGGGTGATGCCTTCATCGTCCATGACCATCGGTGCCAGGTCGTAGATCGGTGCTAGTTCAAACGAATTGGCGTGGCGGATGATCGCGGTGTTACGTCCATGGTTATCTGAGTTGCCGAGTATTTTGTTGAGCAGGTCACGACGCAGGTAGTCCACGACCAGATCCTCAATGTGCGCCGCTTGTCCAGTCGACCGCCAAAGGTCGGCAAGGAGCCGGATCACCTCCAAGTGATCCATGGGACTTCCCGGGGTAGTCACTCCGGCCAGTGAGTAAATCGACTCAACCGCCAGTCGCTCGAGGCCCTGCTCGTTTATACGACGGTCAAAACGCTGCATCCACAAACTGGGTTTTGTCGCCTCTTCCAAAGCCAGCCCTGCTGTGGCCACGGTGTCGATGCCAAGCATCTGCAGCGCCTTGTAGTAATGGAACTCGCTTCTGAGGATGTCTTTGTCGGTTTGTGTGCCTTGGTTACGAGCGAACTTCACAAACCAGTGCTGTGCCACTTCGGTGTCATCCAGCATTGCATCCGGATACAGCAGGCCTTCACGGTTTTCTGTCAGCAACAGCTTGGGCGCTTCACCACCTGCCCCCGTCGCACCATCAATGGCTGCACCTTGTTCGTAGGCATATTCCAGAAAGCGATTGTCGCGCGAGATCACGTCGTCACGCTGGAAGCCCACTGCCGGGCGGCTGCTCAGTGTTTCAAGCGACTCCTTGATCCGCATATTGCCAATGGGGGCCGGTGTACTGCGGGCCAGTAAAAACAGGTCGGCGCTAATGCCCTCTGGCTTGTCGCGACCAATGTGCGTCATGAGGAACCGTTTGGCTGCCCCCGCTGGCGCAATGTCGTGCAAGAACGCCGGAGCAGTCGAGGTTCGCTGCCCCTCCCAGGCTACCGGGACATTGGCGCTCACAGCCCCAGCGAAAGGACTTGGTATATCGTTGATGTTGTCGACCAGATAACCCAATTCGTAGCCAAAGTTGCACCGACTGGCGAAGCCTTGCTCCGGGTCATCAAAGCTCAGGACCATGGCATCCTGCCATTCCCCAGCCGAATGAATTTGTAGCGTTAGCGTCAGCATTGCTTGCTCCTGCAATTTAATACATTTRCAAAGGCTTAAAACATGAGGCGATTGCAATATAGTGCATAAATTAAGTTCGCACACGGCAAAAATGTGCATTTAAATGCATACAACAGATAATTCCAGACAATYAAAATGCATTAAATTGCGTTTTCGCGCGATTGAACCCCACACATC
>NZ_JBFTLU010000702.1:0-1494 GCF_056396605.1 Pseudomonas sp. 05T35 | reverse complement strand
CAGCAATTGTGTGTCATACAAAGGTGTACGATAAACCTCTTGTGGATTTTGCCTATCGATTACTCTCAAGTAAGCCATTCCACCAAGTGTGAAGATTTTCCCAACCCTTACATTTTCCAAAACATACCGACCAGAAGGACTAACTACTGTCGAACTGGCTGGATAATTTAGAATCGTGGTAACGACAAAAAACAACAAAGCAGAAAGAGCCACGAGCAAAACAATTGCTCGACGGATACCCTTCCGATGTTTACCAACAAATACACTGCTGAACCCGGCGATCATTTCCCACTCCCGCTTAACGTCTCTACAGAATACGAGGTATTACTTACAAAGCGATTCATCCAGTAGTCTTCCCAGTGCTGAGAATGAAAGACAAACTTTTTCTCAGACGTCAGAAACTCAACACTAGGAATACTCAACTTTCCGTCGCCTTCACTTACCTGCATATCCAAAAGTCTTGTCGGGTATAGCGGGCTGCGATAAATGTAACTAGGGGAATCTTGGTCCGTAACTCTTAGATAGGAAAGGGCCTCTCCGAAAAACAAAGAAGTAAATGGTACGCGCTCCACGATGTACTGCCTTGAATAACTCAACTCGATAACATCTGGTCGGCGCTGAGACAGATTATCGACAAACGAATAAAATGATAGCGCCCCGACCACCAGGGCCGCTAACACAATCAGGCATGTGATTCTGAAACGCATTTACTCAACAACCTTGATCAAAGTAGGTGTTACGCTCTCGTACATAATGTCGGAGTACACTGTGAAATCCCCACCTTTACCGTGTGTTGCTCGATATTCGGAAAAATCACTATTTTGAATCAAGTGATAACGCTTTCCGTCAATATCCTTGAACATGGCCTGCACATCTTCGCCCCGCATTGCGGCTGTTCTGGCCAGTTCTGCTTTCCCCATTGCCGAAAGAAAGTTGGAGCCATTGCTTGTTACTGGATCTGCTACACCATCGTAGTTCCAATAGCCTAAGGGCTGACTGAACCGGTTACCTACATCGCTGAAATCATAACTGTCGTCAATATAAAACCCTAGACGATTCACCAGAAAGCTGATTTTCCCTGAAGCGATAATAACTTCACCCTCAGCAATCACTCTCATATTGAAATTTGCAAGGGCGCCCCTAAGCTCATCCAGCAGAAAAATGTTAGCGTTTGACGTCCTAACTGGAATAGTATTGGTATATCCAAACTTTTCAGCATCTCTAGCATTTTCAAATTTTATTTGATACGCACCGTCAACTTTACCTGCAAAATTCCCTGGGAAAATCTTGCGCATTCTAACCAGTGCATCTGGGCTATTCCATTTGGCCCTTAGCTCATTAAAAACTTCATTGGCGCGCTTAAACTTCAAAACCCATGCCATCTTAACAATTGAGCTTTCTACATACGGATCGCGCGGTTCTTTTTTATGATTTTTGGTATGTTCATCCATCCCACCATCTTCAGTTGCCCATGGATTGCCTTTAAACCAATAG
>NZ_JBFTLU010000701.1:0-1497 GCF_056396605.1 Pseudomonas sp. 05T35 | reverse complement strand
TGTCACCACTCACTGGAATTCCAGCGCAAAACTCGCCAGGGAACATCCGCAAACCCACGTCGAGCCCGACAGCATCTTTATCAAGGACGGAAATATCTACACCTCGGCAGGGGTCACGGCGGGTATGGACCTGGCTCTGGCGCTGGTCGAAGAGGATCACGGCAGGGAGYTGGCGCTCAGTGTCGCTCGTGAAATGGTGATGTTCTTCAAGCGACCTGGCGGGCAATCGCAGTTCAGCGCCCAATTGGCAGCGCAAACGGCCGAACGCAGCGTGATCAGAGATGTGCAGGACTATGTGGTGGAACATTTGAAGGCAGACTTGAGCGTACCCACCCTGGCCGCCCGCGCCGGCATGAGCGAGCGCAACTTCGCTCGTACCTTCAAGGCGGAAGCCGGCTCGACCCCGGCAGAGTTTGTCGAACTTGCCCGTATTGATGCAGCCAGGCGGCTAATCGAAGATTCGGACGTATCACTCAAGCGCTTGGCCGATACAGTCGGCTATGCCAATACGGACGGGTTCAGAAGGGCGTTCATGCGGCGTCTCGGGGTTGCTCCGAGTGATTATCGAAAGCGGTTTTCATCCGTGTGAGGTAGAAGGGGCCCTGAATCGCCAAGAGCAGCAATCGACCCAATACAGGACACAAAACTCCCCTGAGACATAGGTCATGGCGTCCCGTTTCTTCCGTGCGGGTGATAGCCTGGTCGACGACTCAAGCGTTCGTAGTGCCTCGACCAGTTGCTGCCCGCGGCTGCCAACGCGTGGCTGGCCTGATGTTCAGGACGGGACAGGGACATGACAGAGAAATAAATCAGTCCCCCTTTTCATTGCAATATCATCCAAAGTGGAGGAATTTCAGAATGGATTCAGTAGATTTAGCGGGGCTGGACCCTACAGTTGAACCTGTCGCGGAGAAGTTTCACCGTGCTGGAAGGATCGCGATTGGTGCGATCCCCGTTGTTGGCTCTGTCTGCCTAGAAATCTTTAACTCAGTGCTTGAAGCTCCCTTGAATAAGCGTCGTACCGATGTCATGCGGGACATCGGCGAAGCCATCAATCATCTCATCGAGCAGGGGGTGGTTACGCAAGAAGGGCTTCAAGAAAACGACGCGTTCATTAGCACCGTTGCCGAGGTTTGTAATATATCCCTGAGAAATCACCAAGAAGAAAAGCTTGAAGCCCTGCGCAATGCGGCGATCAACGCTGCATTACCCGCCTGTCCGAGTGACGACTACCGCCAAATTTTCCTGAGTTTTGTGGATGTTTGTACGGTTACTCACATCCGGTTACTAAAACTATTTGAAGCTCCTTCCGTCTGGTTCGCAGAAAACAATCTCCCCGAGCCATACCCCACAGCGATCTCCCTATCGCAGATCATTCATTCGGCTATGCCAGAGCTGGCGGGACGGCGCGAAATCCTAGATACCGTATGGGCCGATCTATATCAGAAAGGGCTGGTTGAGATAAGGCAGCTGGAGATGATCTTAAGCCGCGAAAGT
>NZ_JBFTLU010000700.1:0-1499 GCF_056396605.1 Pseudomonas sp. 05T35 | reverse complement strand
TTTGGATTCTTCTGAAAGGGGTCGATGTTTTCCGTTGGAGGTGCCGCCGTAAGGGCCTTCGGGATTGATCGTGCCTTGTACGCGAGTGACTTCGGTCGACTTCAGGCAAGGGCCACCCAAATACACTTTGGCGATACCGCCAGGTGCCAAGCCAATAATCAGAATGTTTCGGTAATCGGTTTTCCATTTGCCAACCGCGCCACAATAAGCTTCTTCGCTCTTGAGCATGGTGGTTCGAGCCGATTCGGGGATTTCAATATACGCCTCATAAGTTTGCGGCTCGGCCAGCGACTGCCAGCGTACGTAGACCAAGCGGGGTAGATCAGCGCCTGTTAGATAACGGCCACTCCCGCCCGGATGCTTGGGCCATCCTTTGGGTTGGCCGCGAAACGTCGTTGGTATGCCTTTACTGAATGCCCTCGGATAACCGGTAGACACTCCTCCGCTGCCCGCCCCGCGAAACACTCGCTCATTGATATCAACGACATCAGCCGTTTCAATCCAGGCTTCCATATAGGGTGGCCCAAAGAAATGGAGGTCCCAGGTTTCATAAGGAAGCGCTCGACTTTTTCCGAGTGTGCATCCGGCCAAAAAAAAGGCGATCAACAGCACAAAGCTTTTCTTAAACATTGGGATGCACCACGCGCACATGGTTTTCGGCGGGACGATTGATGAACACGATATCCAGATCGCTATTCTTGAAGCCTTTGAGGGCGTTCCAGTTCGCAGAGAGATGGATATAGCGCCCAACGAGCAAAGCCTCTTCGTCCAGGCTCAAACCCGCGCGGCGGGTTTCGCCCAGCGCGTAAGCCATCAGTTTTTGAGCGATGGGTTGCAGTTCAACAGGCAACGCATATTTTTGGTCCTCATCGTCGATGTCGTCGAAAGGCACGTCGTGCCTTGCACCCAACTCACGCATGATGCGCAGGTAAACCAAGGCCAGTTCATTACGCACCTCCCGCTGGCTGCTGACCGCCGCATACACATGCTGCCACTTTTCGTGGTCACCTTTGACCTTGCGTTCAAACTTCAGCACCCAGGTTTGCACCTGCAATGGCAGATCATGAAGGTTGAGCTGATCCTGAAGGCGATGCAGTTCGGTTTGGGTCCAGCGATAGGCAATGGATCTCATGGGGGACACGTGAGCATCCTCCTGGCTACGGAATGGCTTGCTGAGCAGAATGTGCTCAGGGGTGCGATGCAGATAACCGCCACCAAGGTCAGAATGAACGCCCGGCAACACGATATCGGCGGCGCCTGCACTGTTGAGCGAAAAGTTGTGGCGACGCTCGTCCCGCGCTACCAGATGCACGACTTTTTTGGCCATGTCCGGCGCCAGGTACAGGTTGACGCCAGGATTGTTGGCATCGTGGACGCTGATGCCGCCAATGGAAACGCTCGCGACGGCAGCCACGGTGTCGAAGATACCGATGAAGTTGATGGAGGCGTCGGTCTTGGTCCGCCAGGCAAACGCTTCGACGAACAGCGGTGAGTTGGCC
>NZ_JBFTLU010000699.1:0-1502 GCF_056396605.1 Pseudomonas sp. 05T35 | reverse complement strand
GCCCCAGGCCAGCCCGCCGATGCACACCAGCACAGCGCACACCAGAAGCCGGATCGCGCTGCTCATATAAGCTCCCCCCGTTTGGCAGGTTTTGCCCTGATTTGATCTAAATCAATAGTAGATGTTCGTTGGCGGGCCACTGTATGAAACGACAATATTTGAGGCTGCCGCCATGAATATCAACGAGGCAATCTCGGGCCGTCGCTCGACGCGTGAATACACGAAAGAAGCGGTTGATGAACTCATCATTCGTCGCTTGATCAACACCGCCGTCCAGGCGCCCAGCGCAGTCAACCAACAACCGTGGACGTTCACGGTGATCCGCGATCAGGAACTGCTGGATCGGGTCTCGCGCGAAGCGAAGGCCCACCTGCTCGCGACAGTGCCCGCAGGGACCCAGTCCGAGCACTTTTATTCGATGCTCAACGATCCAGGCTTCCAGATCTTCTATCACGCGCCGGTACTCATCCTGATTTCGGGGAACGCGCCCGGTCCGTGGATCGTTGAAGACTGCGCCCTGGCGGCCGAGAATCTGATGCTTGCCGCGTACGCTGAAGGACTCGGCACCTGCTGGATCGGTTTTGCCCAGGGGTTTCTCAATACGCCGGAGGGCAAGCATGTATTGGGTCTCCCTGCCGGATCGAGGCCCGTGGCGCCCATCATCGTTGGCCATCCGAAGTCTGCGCCTGCGCCCGTCCAGCACAAGGACCCCGAGATCCGCTGGATTGGCTGAGCAGGAGGCCGCCCGTGCTCAGACGGTAGCAAACGCTCCGTTTTCAGCCAGCAAGGTGGCAATCAGTGCGGTGCTGTCGAGCACGTGCAAGTGGCGCGTGACACAGTCGGCTGGCAGGCGAAACGGAGGCACGCTGTCAGAGATCGCCAGGTGTTCAAACAGTGGCTTGTCGAGCAGGTCGCTGCCACCGGTGAACAAACCATGGGTGGCGGCTGCAAATAACCGGGTGGCACCGGCCTGCTGGCAGGCGAGGCCCGCATGCATCAGCGTTTCACCGGTGCTGATCAGGTCGTCGAAAATGATCGCGGTTTTACCCAGCACTTCACCCACCAGCAGCGTGCCGGTGAACGTCGCTTGAGCACGGTGCTTTTCCATCAGCGCACCGCCCACCGGGCGTCCCAGTTGCCGCTCCAGGGCCTGGCGAAACTGCTCGGCCCGCTTGGTGCCGCCGGCGTCCGGGGAAACCGACACCACCTCGGCGTCGCCGACGAACCCGGCGAAATGCCGGGCGAACAATTCCGCGCACTGCACGTTCCAGGTGGGAATGCGAAAGGCGTTATCAAACGCTGCCGGGTTGTGCACTTCCAGGGCCACCAGGCGATCCACGCCGCAGGCTTCAATCATGGCCGCCACGTAGCGGGTGATCGTCGGGTCCTGAGGTTGGGTACGACGATCCTTGCGCCCGTAGCAGAGGTAGGGCGTCACGGCCTGCACCTGGTGAGCGCCGGCATCCTTGAGTGCGCCACAAAAAAACAGCAACCGACACAGC
>NZ_JBFTLU010000698.1:0-1532 GCF_056396605.1 Pseudomonas sp. 05T35 | reverse complement strand
ATCAGCAGTTGGGCGCCTTCGGCCATGCGGTAGATGGCGAGGGCGACGTTGCGGCGGGAGCCTTCGATTTCGAAGGCGAGGTCGCCGGCGATGGCTTTGATGGAGGCGATGTCTTCGGAGGCGTTGGCCAGGAGGCTGTCGGTGTCGACGTCGGGGGCCACGATGAAGAGTTGGCCTTTGCGGGCGTCGGCCAGGTGGATTTTGGGTGAGGGTGTGCCCAGGTGGTGGTCGAGGGCGCGTTCGGCGGCTTCGTGGAGTTTCTTCGAATCGAGGGATTCGTAGGGGGAAGTTGCTGGGTCTTCTGGTGGATTTGGTGTTGGTTTGAACATGATCGGGTTCCTCTTTATTTATGGAGGCTGACCCGGTTCGCTTGCACGCGAATAGAGGGTGGCAGCCATGTGCGGGGTGCAAGACCGAGTAACCCAATCCCAGAAAACCTCGGCAGACCCTAAGGTCTCCCGCACACAGCTGCCATAAAGCATAAACAGCGAACACAAATTGTTCGTTGCATGGCTAGTGGTTTTGAAAGGTTGTTTTTTACTCGGACTTGCACGTCCGTGTCACCGTTTTTTGGTGACAGGGTGAGACTAGCCCTGACTCGCAGGCCCGGATAGTTACCGAACACCGCTACAGCTTGAAGGAAATGTCCGAGACCAATAGGGCTGGGATTGAGTCGGGACCGGGTTGTCTGGTTTTGCGACCGCTGCGTCCGGATGCGGCCCAGATCGAACGCCGCCTTCGGCAGCTGCTACAAGGGGGATGTGGTGGGTTTTGAAAAGTGTGACTTGGTGGTCATCGTGCTGAAAAAGCGCTTCATCTTCTTCTAACGCTGCGCAACGGTGGCGTTCTGGGTTTAAGCCGCTACACTGCGCCAGCGTTCATTTTTCTTTTGGGGCTTGGGCATGAAATTTCGTTTTCTTCTCTGGGTGATGGGCTTGCTGATGCGCAAGGCCAGTCGGACCAATCCGGCGTTTCAGCAGCAGTTGGGTGATAAAGAACTGGTGTTCCAGTTGCAGACGCTGGACGGCAAGGTGGCGCGGCACTTTGTGGTGAAGGATCAGCGCATTACCAGCAAGGCTGGGGTGTATGCAGAGCCGGCGTTTGCGATTGCCTTTAAGGATGCGGCTTACGGTTTTGCCACGATGCAGGCGAAGAACAAGCAGTTGGCGTTCATGACCGGGATTCAGGACAAGTCGATTCAGATCAAGGGCAACCCGGCGCTGGTGATGTGGTTCCAGGGGTTGACCAAGTATTTGAAGCCGAAGAAAAAGCCAGTAACGACTCGTTGAGGATAACGATGGCACCCGTACCCGAGTGGCTCAGCCAGTCGGTTATTTGGCTTTTAAAGACAAGATGACTGTCATTTGTGACAGCTGCTCGTTGCCATCGCTCTGTGCTCCACTGTGGTCGGTGTCTCTTGCAGGCATCCTTTATCACCACAAGGGAATGCGTCATGAATTTGAATCAGGAGCAAAAACAAGCAGAGCCGGGGGCTCTTGATCCGGCATTTGGCGGTGGCAGCGGACGTGTAG
>NZ_JBFTLU010000697.1:0-1533 GCF_056396605.1 Pseudomonas sp. 05T35 | reverse complement strand
ACGATGATCTGGTTCGCCACTTTGGCGGTTTGACCGTCGCCATTGCCGCCGACCAGGGTGATGTTCTTGCCCATGCTCTGGAACAGTGGCAGCGCACGTTCGAACGCATCGCTGTCGCCACCGACCATGATGCTCAGGGTCGCGGCCTTGGCGCCGACTTCACCACCGGACACCGGAGCGTCGAGGTATTGCGCGCCTTTGTCGTTGATCTTCGCCGCGAAGGCTTTGGTCGCGGTCGGCGAGATCGAACTCATGTCGATGACCACTTTACCTTTGCCAACACCGGCGGCGACGCCGTCGGCACGGAACAGCACGTCATCGACCTGCGGGGTATCCGGCACCATGATGATGATGAATTCGGCTTCCTGAGCGACTTCTTTCGGGCTCGCCAGGGCGACCGCCCCAGCGGCGACCAGGTCAGCCGGAGCAGGGTCGTGGTGCGCCGACAGGAACAGGCTGTGACCGGCTTTCTGCAGGTTCAACGCCATTGGGTGGCCCATGATGCCGGTGCCGATAAATCCGATTTTAGCCATGAGAAAATCCTCTTGTTTTTATTGCTGCTTCAAGCAAATTGGGGAGCGCTGCTTTATGTGGGAGCGAGCCTGCTCGCGATGTGGCCATAACATTCGACATCTCTGTAGCCTGTTACGCCGCTACTGCGAGCAGGCTCGCTCCCACAGGTTTCGCTTTAGATTGCGTTGTGGGTTTTCAACCAGCCAAGGCCCGCTTCCGTGGTGGTCAGCGGCTTGTATTCACAACCGATCCAGCCCTGGTAACCGATGCGGTCCAGGTGTTCGAACAGGAAGCGGTAGTTGATTTCACCGGTACCCGGCTCGTTGCGGCCCGGATTGTCGGCCAGTTGAATGTGGTTGATCTCTTCCAGGTGCGTGGCCATGGTGCGGGCCAGGTCACCCTCCATGATTTGCATGTGGTAGATGTCGTACTGCAGGAACAGGTTGGCACTGCCCACTTGTTCGCGAATCGACAGTGCCTGGGCGGTGTTGTTCAGGTAGAAGCCCGGGATGTCGCGGGTATTGATGGCTTCCATCACCAGTTTGATGCCCACCGCTTGCAGCTTGTCGGCGGCATATTTGAGGTTGGCGACAAAGGTCTTTTCCACGGTGGCGTCGTCGACGCCTTGTGGGCGGATACCGGCCAGGCAGTTGACTTGGGTGTTACCCAGGACCTGTGCATAAGCGATCGCCAGATCGACACCGGCACGGAACTCTTCCACGCGATCCGGATGGCAGGCGATCCCGCGTTCACCTTTGGCCCAGTCACCGGCCGGCAGGTTGAACAGCACTTGGGTCAGACCGTTGGCATCCAGTTGAGCCTTGATATCGGCGGAGCTGAAATCGTAAGGGAACAGGTATTCGACACCGCTGAAGCCGGCTTTGGCGGCCGCTTCGAAGCGGGCAAGAAAATCCTGCTCGGTAAACAGCATGGACAGGTTGGCTGCGAAACGCGGCATGGTGGTCTCCTGTAAAAAATATGTGCCTGTAGCAGCTGCCGAGGCACGAGGCTGCGTTGGGC
>NZ_JBFTLU010000696.1:0-1534 GCF_056396605.1 Pseudomonas sp. 05T35 | reverse complement strand
ATCAAGAGCATGAATGCGCCATAACGAGAATTAGCTTGGATTTACGTCTAATTGAACACTGCGGCGTCGGTGCGTTTAAACTTGATGCACCTGGTCCATGCGATTGCGGGGCGTTCGACAAGTATGTATGCGATGGCTGCAAAGACGATGCAGGTCGTACCGCAAGTAATAGTAGCCAGTACGTCCGAAGCAGTGCCAGTCGGCATGAAATGCAGGAATAATCACAGTCACGAAACTCGCTCAATCGTATCCGAACTGCTCTTCTTTCCTCCTCCATTCAAACGCATTAAAACAATTCGAACTCCCTTGTTCCAGGCACAACCAACCCCAATTCCACCGGCTATGGCAAAGATTACCGCGAGCGCCGGCTGGTCAACGATGTGACGGGCCAGGGACCGAAACTGAAAATGCGTCAAATAAATAAACAACGTTGACGACGCTATTAATGCGAGTCCCCGCGCGATGATGCCTGGTACGGGTATAGACCGGATCCAAATCAACGCGAGAACGGCAGGCACGGCTATATCAATATATTCCTTCATTGTGAACTCGTGCAATCCATGGCTGAAGATTGTCAGAATATCTTGCCCGCCCAGCACAATGACAGCAACCGCACTGACGACCAACTTCTGAGCTCTTGAATTAGCATAGTTAATTGTCATTCCAAGCACCATGATCGCAAGGTAGTGCTGTGGCACTCTGTTATAAAGCGCTGCAGTATCAAACAAATACGCGTTAATCATAACGCCAGCCACTGCCAATACGCATGACGCAATGGCAAGATGACGAAATGGGTCAGAAGTTACTACTTTTCTAACGCGCTCGAACGACAGAGCGAACCCAATGATTATTATCATTTGTACGAGAACTACAATATACCAATACGCAAAGCCACCTGTGAGTTTCGGTGAGAACCAATTCGAAATCAGCAACAATGTTTGCCAGTGAATCCTATCGAACAGCATCTGATTCAAAATAGTGTAAAGTATTGTCGGTGTCGCGATACTGACAACGGACTTGACAAGCGTGCGCACATTGCCACGGTCACTTATGGTTTTAAATTTAAATCTTGCCAGGCTGAGTCCGGATATTATAAACAATACCGTTGTTTCGCCTGAAACTGGCCATTTTGAAAAAAGATGAAAATGCGCGACAATAATAGATATTATAGATATTGCGCGTAAAAAAACGGGAACCTCCATTGCCCGAACTGACAGCTTCGATACCCTGGTTTTGTTGGCTAGCTCACAAAGATCACATATTGACGTCATTTCCCATTGATCTGGCAGATGGCCAATAAGTTCTTCAAGAACCATTGWGGCCTGAACAAACGAGAGTGAATCCCCGCCCAGCTCCACGAACGATAAGTTTGCATCGACGCGCGGGACTTCGAGTATTTCAGACCATGCATCCGCCAGTTTTAGCGCGAGCGGCGATAGATCCTGGTGCGAGTGTACGGCAGCCGCATCCGTGTTACTGACAATCGGAGGCAACGCCCGTTTATCAATTTTGCCATTCGGCGTAAGTGGAATAG
>NZ_JBFTLU010000695.1:0-1537 GCF_056396605.1 Pseudomonas sp. 05T35 | reverse complement strand
CGGTAAGCCTTGGTTCTCTCAACCTATTTCTCAGATGGTCACACGCTACGAGAGCGAGTGGCAATATAAGCGAGAAAAGTGGGATTCCCTGGATGAGTTGATGGGGCATAGCGACTCGGATCCGCATAAGGGATGGGTTGAAGAGAAGGCGCGGATTGAGCGTTTGAGTTGGTGGGATAAGTTGGTTGGGAAGCATGGAATTACAGGTGATGTAAATGTGCAGCACATTCATCCAGTAGGTCTCTTGGGTAATTTCTACATCTCGCGTATAAGGCGAGACTTTGATCTGGGTGGACTATCAAGTACTTATGAAACCGGTGGTCGAGGCTCAAGAACTATATCCGGTGGGGCGGGGGATGCCGGTGGTGTGTCCTACGGATCTTACCAAATGACCAGTCAAGTAAAATTGGCTGACGGTACAATAATAAATGGAGGAACGGTAAAAAAATTCGTGAATTGGAGTGGTATGCCGTGGACAAGCGAATTCACCGGATTAACACCTGGTTCCAGCGCATTTTCTGATAAGTGGAGAGAGCTCGTTGACACTAAAGGTCAAGAGTTTATAGATGTAGAACATGAGTTCATAAAAGTAACGCACTTCGATGTCCAGATACAAAAAGTTATTACTGATTCTGGTATTGATCTGCGATASCACTCCCACACTATAAATGATGTGGTGTGGTCGACTGCGGTTCAGCAGGGACCGGGCGCCTCAATAATAGTAAATGCAATTAGTAATATTGGAATACCCCATGAGGAAACAAAACTCTACGATACCAAGTTGATCGACGCCATCTACAATGAGCGGGGTAGAAAAATTGTTGGTGGTGAAAAAAATGGTCAACTGTATTATTTTTCGAAGAATTCGATTGCGGTACAAGAAGGTGTGGCTAGTAGGTTTGTTTCAGAAAAGGCCAAAGCACAGGAGCGTTTGACAAATGAAAGTGGTTACTAGTTTTCTGGTATTGGCTTTTACGCTACTTTTTGCCAGTTTTTCGACGGCGCAAAATAATTTATCGCTATACATCTCTTCAGTAGGGAGTGCAGCAATAACACAGTCTGATGGAAAGATTTCCTTGCTCGTTCTGGCGGGTGGTAATGAACAAGGTGAGGCGACGGCAGGAAATTGTGTAGTTGGGGCAAATTTGACAAAGATAGAGGGTGGGTTCAGTGGTGCACTCTCGCCTATTAGTACTGGAATTAATAGCTATAACGATGAGCAGGCACAAGGTAAGAAAGTTTCGATTGAGCAACGTACAGGGTCGATAGTCATTAGTGATGTAGACTACATCGGGATATGTAGTTTGGATAGTGGCTTGATAAATATTTATAAAGAAGTTCAGAGGGATGATAAGGGTTATAGGTCTGTGTACGCGGAAATGATTAATCTTGCTCACGAAGATTCGCTGTTTTTGTATAAGAAAGGAATGAAGTCGGAGGCTATGGCTGAACTAGCTCCTTATGCGGGTTACTATCAGAGTAATTGGCTGGCGGATAAGAAATTAGCAGGTATGGTAATTCCGGCGTTAAACGATTA
>NZ_JBFTLU010000694.1:0-2791 GCF_056396605.1 Pseudomonas sp. 05T35 | reverse complement strand
GCCTGAGGCCGAACAAGAGATGCTCGGCATTCTGACGCGATATATGCACCTGGTGCTGGCGTCGGCCTGATCAAAACACGCAATACGCAACGGTTATCAACAGGAGCACCGGGTGGACGAATACCAGCAGACGATACGCAYSTTGTCCGATCGCATAGTGCTGGCGCAGACGCCGATTCGSRTWCTSGATGCGGTCAAGTGGGACGACAACATCCGCAAGGGTTTCCTCAAGGCCAAAGGCAAGGAAATGCCGGCGGTGGACCGCGACTACTACCTCAACCGGCCACTGTCCTTTGACTCCAGCAAAGTGAAGCTGGAGTTCCAGAACATCGAGCGCGACATCACCCGTCAGCTCGGTCAGTTCAACCCGGTCGGGCAGATCATGCGCCGCATGTGCAAGGAATACCGCATGGTGGTGCGGATGCTCGAAGCGCGTGGCACTGAAGATTTCGGGTTGATCTCCCAGGAACTTTACGGCGCCGCGTCCGATGCGTTCCACGCCGGCGACCCGACCCTGGCCGACCTTGGCCTGATGATGTCCGATTACCTGAACAACATCGATGGCCGGGGCGACCTCAAGGACGAGCCGAAGATTCTCACCGCCAAAGAGGCCGTGCACCTGCTGCAAACCCGCTTGAACAAGGTCTTTGGCGAAGCCGAGGAAACCATTCGGGTGTTCGAATCCGACGGTATTGTCGCGGATGCGGCGGCCGGTGCCGACTACATCAAGATCCGCGCTGATGCGATGTTCAACGAACGTGACGTGCGCGCCCTGGAAGTCCATGAAGGGCTGGTGCATGTCGGCACCACGCTTAACGGTCTGAACCAGCCGATCTGCACTTTCCTCTCCAAAGGTCCTCCGTCGTCGACCGTGACCCAGGAGGGGCTGGCGATCCTGATGGAAATCATCACTTTTGCGTCCTACCCGAGTCGCTTGCGCAAACTGACCAACCGTACCCGGGCGATTCACATGGCCGAGGAGGGCGCGGACTTCTTGCAGATCTTCGAGTTCTTCCGCGCTCAAGGTTTCGAGATGGCTGAAAGCTATAGCAATGCCAGCCGGGTTTTCCGTGGTTCGATACCTGATGGCCTGCCATTCACCAAAGACTTGTCCTACCTCAAGGGCTTTATCATGGTTTACAACTACATTCAGTTGGCCGTGCGTAAAGGCAAGCTTGAGCAGATCCCTTTGCTGTTTTGCGGCAAGACCACCCTGGAAGACATGCGCACCCTGCGTCAGTTGGTGGATGAGTTACCGATCAGGCCGCTTCGATCTTGCTGCGGTTCTGCTTGAGCTTGTTCAGGTACAGCTGGACGTTCTCTTGCTCTGCCTGGGTGGTGAACAAACCCAATTTGCTACGACGCCAGAGTATGTCCTGAGCACTGGTGGCCCATTCTTCGCTGCACAGGTAATCGACTTCGCGGGTGTAGAGACCGCCACCGAGATGTTCGCCCATGTCCTTCAGGCTCTGTACACCTTCAAGCAGGCGCCAGGTGCGGCTGCCATAGGTGGTGGCCCAGCGTCGGGCAATTTCCGTCGGCAGCCAGTCGAACTTGTCGCGAATCAACGCGCTCAAGGCCTGCGGCGTGGTCATGTCTTCGCCGCCCGGCAGGGTTGCTTGCGCGGTCCAGCTCGGCTTCATGTTCTTGAAGTACGGTGCCAGCTGCGCCATGGCCGACTCGGCCAGTTTGCGGTAGGTGGTCAGTTTGCCTCCGAACACCGACAGCAGCGGAGCTTCTTCTGCGCTGCCAGACAGCGCCAGGGTGTAATCGCGGGTCACGGCTGAAGGATTGTCGGATTCGTCGTTGCACAGCGGACGAACGCCGGAATAGGTGTGCAGGATGTCGCTGCGGCTGGTTTGTTTCTTGAAGTGCGCGTTGACCACTTTCAGCAGGTAATCGGTCTCGCCTTCGGTGATGGCGACTTTCGCTGGATCGCCGGTGTACTCACGGTCCGTGGTGCCAATCAGGGTGAATTGATTGAGGTATGGAATGGTGAACACAATGCGCTGGTCTTCGTTCTGCAAGATATGCGCGTGTTCGCCTTCGTACAGTTTCGGCACGATCAGGTGGCTGCCCTGAATCAGGCGGATACCGTAAGGCGATTCCATCTTCAGGTCATCACGAATGAACTTGGCGACCCATGGGCCGGCGGCATTCACCAGCGCCTTGGCGCGGATCGAGAACAGGCGGCCATCGGCGCGTTCCAGGTTCAGTTCCCACAGGCCTTTGCTGCGACGGGCGCTGACACAGCGGGTCTGGGTGTGAACGTGGGCGCCTTTTTCGCGGGCGGCCATGGCATTGAGCACCACCAGGCGGGCATCGTCGACCCAGCAATCGGAGTATTCGAAGCCTTTGGTGATTTCGCTTTTCAGTGCGCTGTCGGCACCGAACTTCAGGCTTTTGGAGCCGGCAAGTTTTTCCCGCTTGCCGAGGTGGTCATAGAGGAACAGGCCTGCGCGGATCATCCACGCCGGGCGCAGGTGCGGACGGTGCGGCAACACGAAGCGCATTGGCTTGACGATATGTGGGGCCTTGGCCAACAGCACTTCACGCTCGGCCAAGGCTTCACGCACGAGGCGGAATTCGTAGTGTTCGAGGTAGCGCAGGCCGCCGTGGATCAGCTTGCTGCTGGCGGACGAGGTATGACTGGCCAGATCGTCCTTTTCGCAAAGGAACACCGAAAGACCGCGACCGGCGGCATCCGCTGCAATCCCCACACCGTTAATCCCGCCACCAATGACGGCGATATCGTAGACCTCGGCAAGAGGGGGCATGGGCAAGGTTGAAG
>NZ_JBFTLU010000693.1:0-2079 GCF_056396605.1 Pseudomonas sp. 05T35 | reverse complement strand
TCTTCGAGAATGTCCACCTCGATGCCCTTGAGCAAGGTCACGCCCCGCAAGCGGCTGTTGAGCGCATCGATCTGGTCGATGTGCTTGAGCAGCCGGTCGGCATCCAGGCCATGGGCCACTCTGAGGGACCGCGAATGCTCGGTAATCGCCAGATAGTCCAGCCCGGCCTCCCGCGCGGCAAATGCCATCTCTTCCAGGCTGTTGCCCCCATCCGAGGCGCGGGTGTGAGCATGCAAATCGCCCTTGAGGTCGCTCAACTCGATCAGCCTGGGTAACTGACCTGCCTCTGCCGCGGCAATCTCACCGCGATTCTCGCGCAGTTCCGGTGTCATCCATTCCAGCCCCAGCGCCTGGTAAACGGATTCCTCGGTGGTGCCGGCCACACATTTTTTTGCTCTGAAGAGGCCATATTCACTGAGCTTGAGGCCTTGTTTCTGAGCCCGTTGGCGAATCGCGATGTTATGCGCCTTGCTGCCGGTGAAGTACACCAGGGCGGCGCCATAGACCGCCGGCTCGACCACCCGCAGATCCACTTGCATGCCGGTGCCCAGTATTACGCTGGTACGGGTGCGCCCCTGTGCCAGCACACTGGCAATGTCCGGATGCTGGATAAAGTGTGCCGTGACGTCCACCGACGGTGCCGCGGCCACCAGAATATCGATATCGCCGATGGTGTCGCGCATCCGTCGCAAGCTGCCGGCAACCGTAGCCGCCTCAACCCCTGGCAGCTGCTGCAGGTACTCGGTCAATCGCAGGGCCACTGGCGCAACAAAGGCCAATGGCAACCGGCGGTCCCTGCCAATGCCCTTCTGCGCGGCGTTCAACAGTCGGGCCTCCATCTTTTCGCCGAAGCCAGGCAGATGGCGAATGCGTCCGTCTTTAGCCGCCTGACACAGTTGCTGCGCGGTTTCGATGCCCAGGTCGTGATAAAGGTGTTTAACGCGTTTGGGGCCCAGCCCGGCAATGGAAAGCAGCTCGACCAGCCCCAGGGGCAATGTCGTACGCAGGCGCTGGCGCAGTGCGCAATCGCCGGTGGTGACGATTTCGTTGATCTTGCCGGCAAGGTCGACCCCAATGCCCGTGAGTTTGGGCAGCGGCTCACCGCGCACGATCAGCTTCGCGACCTCAAAGGTCAAAGCCCTCAGGGTTCGCGCTGCATTGCGGTAAGCGCGGATGCGGAAGGGATTGGCGTCCTCGATTTCCAGCAGATCGGCGATATCGTCAAAAATCGCGGCGATTTGATCATTGCCGATCGCCTGCCCGACCTTGGCCGTCAGAGCGCCACGCGGGCGCTGGTCGGTCTGCTGGAACACCTTGAGCTGGCGGATCATATACTCGGCATGTTGACCTGCCAGGCGCGGGAACTGGCCATTGCCCTGCCCCTCGGCACCATGACAGGAGCTGCACTGGGCGACACCCGAGCCTGGCAAGCCCTTGCGGAAGATCAATTCGCCGCGTGGATCAAACTTGTCGGCGTCAGCCTTCATGGGGCTCTGGCTGGAAAAATAGTCCGCCAGTTCGCTGATCTGGGTCTCTGTCAAATGGGTAAATCCCCACATGTACTGGGTCCCGGTTTTATCGCTGCGGACATGGCCCTTGAAGTCAGTCAGTTGCAGCTTCAGGTATTCCTTTTGCTGGCCGGCCAGCTTGGGAAACATCGGCGAGACGGACTCCCCCGTCAATCCGTGGCACATGGAGCAAACCTTGTCGACCATGGCGATACCGGACATCGGCGAGGTTTTTTCCGAGGCCTGTTCGGTCGTACCGGTGCAGCCCGTGAGCGCAACCACGCAGAGGGCAAGCAATAAATGCGATCGATTGAAAGTACTCTTCATGCCCGTTGCGTTCATGGTCTACGCCCCTGCGTTCAACTGATCAAAACGCGTACCACATATAAAGATAGGTGGTGTCGTTTTCGCTGGCATCACGGCCATTGCCGTCATAGTTGTTCGTTGCGCCCAAATAGCGGGTGAAATAGTTGTATTGGAGCCCGACCCTGAGGTTCTGCATCGGTAACCAGAACACCTCCGGCGTCCACATCTGTGTATCGGGTGAAAAACTGGCGCTGTCCGGGTACGC
>NZ_JBFTLU010000692.1:0-1562 GCF_056396605.1 Pseudomonas sp. 05T35 | reverse complement strand
GTGCAGCCTTACTTGACCATAGCGGCGAAGATGGCCGAAGAAGCCAAACAACGTGGTACCTCGCACAACTTAATACAAGATGAAAACCAAAAAGAACCACAGCCAGTAGAGAAGATTTCTGCTGAACATCAGAACCAGATTGATTCATTAAACGACACGGACTGATTACGAGCGACCGCCCCACTGAAAGGGCGGCACTCAAGTTGACATCGGCTTATCCGGGCCTTTTTCCGATCCACTGTTGTTTTGAGACGGAACCCTTGGATTTCAGGGGTGCGATCAGGTAATCAAATTGACTAAACACAATCGCCCCCGCACCGCCGGGGAAAGCATGACCGCGGATGATCGAATGGCGTACATCCGCAATCTCGCCAAATCCCACCTCCTGTCACACAAGGACCTCGCGCTACTCACTGGCTATTCGCGGCACAGCGTCTCCGGTTGGTTAACCGACTGCGACTCGCGTCGCCACCGGGACGTTCCGGCCAGAGCGATCGACCTCCTGCAACTGAGGCGCGCCTCGGCGGATATCAACGGCACCACGTCGACAGGGGGGGAACGGCATGTATCATTATTATCAACGGTCTGAGCACGACGCCTGGTTTCTGCTTCCCTTCAACGCCGGCGAAGACCCGGTCGAGTTGGCCAAGGCGCAGGGGGCGAAGAAGCTCACCATCCTCGCCGTGAACCAGATGATCAGCGACGGCACCGACGCCGAGATCCCGCGTAACCGCGACAAGATCGGCTACCGAGGCCCCCTGTACTTCGACATCGACTGCAAGGACGACCTTGGCCAGGCCATCAGCAGCGCCCAGGAACTGGTCGGTAAGCTGACCCGCATGGGCGTCCCCAAGGACTGCATCGAAATCTATCTGTCTGGCAGCAAAGGCCTGCACATTCTGGTCAATGAGACGTTGTTCACGGGCCAACGCTTCTTCCTGCGCCTGCCGGAAATCTACAAGGAAATGGCTCGCGAACTGTTCGTAACGGGCCTCGACTACTCGGTCTACAGCAGCGGCCGGGGCAACAGTTTCCGCATCGTCAACCTACAGCGCTATGACGGTAAATATCGGGTGCCGGTGACGCCGGATGAACTGGCTGTGCTGACCGTTGACCGTTACCGCGAGTGGGTCAAGGCGCCGCGCACCGTCGAGGTGGACGACCCACAGGGGCGGAAGGTTCACGAGCTGAAGGCCATGTTTGAAGAGGCCAAGAAGCGCGTCAACGCCAAGTCCAAGTTGGTGATCATCGCGTCGTCGGCAGACATGGAGAAGATCCGCGAACCGGTGCCGACCTGTATCCAGTTGCTGTGCGACAGCGAATCGCTCAAGGCTGATGCATCCTACAACCAGGTCGCGACCCAACTGGCCACCTACATCGTGCGCGCCGGCGTGTCGCAGAGCGTGGCCGAAAGCCTCGCCGCGCGGCTGGCCAGCAGCGCCAAGAGCAGCAAGTACAGCACGCCGAAGTTGCGCCGCGATCATATCGAGGCGCAGATCCGCTATGTCAAACACACCCCGATGTTCAGATTTGGCTGCAACGCGATCCGCAGCCTGCTGAGC
>NZ_JBFTLU010000691.1:0-1565 GCF_056396605.1 Pseudomonas sp. 05T35 | reverse complement strand
CTTCAGTTCTTCGAGTTTTGTCACACCGAAGTCAGCCCAACCATCGAGCAACCCGACAAACTTCGTAGTGTCACTACCAACATCAACATCAACCACCTGCCAACTGGCAATTTTTTGCCACTTCATTACACCCTGCAGATGATTGGGATGCGTCAAAAACGCGGAGAGCGTCTCTTGAGTTTCAAACAACCCCATCACCATAAAGTCCATGGCCTGTTTGCGCGGGCTTATATTCCTGCCACACGCCCAGCCCATGATTTCGTTAATATGAAGTGGGTGCTGGCGTGTCGATGCTTCTGCATCGATGACTTCGTCGTCGCACCATTGAAAGGGTTCATCAAACTTGAAAAAAACCAGATGAAGAATCATTTATCACCCTGGGATCGCGCCCTCCGGAAAAGGAAGCGATCAACTGTGGTTTATTTATTCAACGACGCGTCCGGCATCGGTTTGTACGTAGAGGCTAAAGCGTGGCAACTCCAACATCAGAAGTTGAAAAAATGTTATCCGCTTTAGCAGGAGAAAAATTTTCTATTTTAATTGCTGGAAAGATGAGTTCTGGTAGGATCTACCTCTTTACCACAGGGACGCGGAATTTATGACCGATCAGACGCTGAATCTGACAGATGTCAAAATCCTTACAGCCTTGCAACAGGACGGCAGGATCACCAACCAGACCTTGGCCGACCAGATCGGCATGTCTGCCTCGCCCTGCTGGCGCAGGGTGCGGCAGCTGGAAGAACATCGCTTTATTCAGGGTTACAGGGCGGTGCTCGACCGACGCAGGATCGGGCTGGGAGTGATGGTGTTCATCCGGGTCAGCATCGACCATCACAGTGCAGCCGAGGCCCGGAAGTTCGAGCAGGAAGTGATGCAGCTGGAGGATGTGGTGGCGTGCTACAGCATCGGTGGCGATGCTGACTTCCTGTTGCAGGTCGTGGCACGCGATCTCGACTCGTTTGCCGACTTCGCGATGTCGGTCATCCGTCAGTTGCCCGGCATCAAGGAGATGCAGAGCATGTTCGTGCTCAAGGAGATCAAGCCTTTCATGTCATTCCCGGTCAAGCGCTCCCAAGAAGCCTGAGCAAACCTCCACCAGGGTAGAGGCCTGCCTTGTGTTTCCGGAATGCAATCTGTAGCAGCTGCCGAAGGCTGCGTTCGGCTGCGAAGCAGTCGTGAGTCCGGCTGCCGCAGTGTACCTGACACACCGCAATTGCTGATTTTACGACTGCTGCGCAGCCGAACGCAGCCTTCGGCAGCTGCTACAAAGAATGCGTCGCGGGTGAAATTGCTTAAGTGAACAGCATTACTTCGCTTTCCCGGATCAGTTTCTTATTAATCTTCCCGACACTGGTTTTAGGAATTTCGGCGACGAACTTGAACTGCTTGGGGATCGCCCATTTATTGATACGGCCACGCTCGACAAACCCTTGCAGATGCACCTCCAGGATCTTGCGGTCGAGATATTGCCCAGGCGCGCACACCACCAGCGCCATCGGTCGTTCACCCCATTGCTCATCGGCAATGCCCACGACCGCGACCGACATGACGGCCGAGTGCTCGCT
>NZ_JBFTLU010000690.1:0-1577 GCF_056396605.1 Pseudomonas sp. 05T35 | reverse complement strand
CGATGAGCGTGACCCTGTCGAATGGCGCCGTGATCAACATCGAAGCCGGCAAGACTTCCGGTTCGGTAGTGGTCGATACCCCGGCCAACGACGTCTACAAAAACGGCAGCACCGTCAGCACCACCATCGAAAGCACCAGCGGTGGCAACTTCGAACAGCTGACCCCGAGCACCACGCCGGCGGTCACCACGATCACCGATTCSATCGAYAACACCGGRCTGTCCCTGGCGGCGACGGGTTCAGTAGTGGAAGGTGGCCAGATCACCTACACCGCGACGCTGACCAACCCGGCCGGCACCGCCATGAGCGTGACCCTGTCGAACGGTGCCGTCATCAATATCGAAGCTGGCAAGACCAGCGGTTCGGTGGTGGTCGATACCCCGGCCAACGACGTTTACAAAAACGGCAGCACCGTCAGCACTACCATCGAAAGCACCACGGGCGGCAACTTCGAGCAGCTGACCCCGAGCACGACGCCGGCGGTCACCACCATCACCGATTCGATCGACAATACCGGGCTGTCCCTGGCAGCAACCGGTTCGGTCACCGAAGGCGGCCAGATTACCTACACCGCCACCCTGAGCAACCCGGCTGGCACCGCGATGAGCGTGACCCTGTCGAATGGCGCCGTGATCAACATCGAAGCCGGCAARACYWSCGGTTCCGTGGTGGTCGATACCCCGGCCAACGACGTCTACAAAAACGGCAGCACCGTCAGCACYACCATCGAGAGCACCACGGGCGGCAAYTTCGAGCAGYTGACCCCGAGCACGACGCCRGCGGTCACCACGATCACCGATTCGATCGACAATACCGGCCTGAGCCTGACGGCGACCGGTTCGGTTACCGAAGGTGGCCAGATCACCTACACCGCGACGCTGACCAACCCGGCCGGCACCGCGATGAGCGTGACCTTGTCCAACGGTGCAGTCATCAACATCGAGGCCGGTAAAACCACTGGTTCCGTGGTGGTCGACACCCCGGCGAATGACGTTTACAAAAACGGCAGCACCGTCAGCACCACCATCGAAAACACCACCGGCGGCAATTTCGAGCAGCTGACCCCGAGCACCACCCCGGCCGTTACCACGATCACCGATTCGATCGATAACACCGGGCTGACGCTCACCGCCAACAACACGATTACCGAAGGCGGCCAGATCACCTACACCGCGACCCTGASCAATCCGGCSGGYACGCCGATGACMGTGACCCTGTCGAATGGCGCCGTGATCAACATCGAAGCCGGCAAAACSWSCGGTTCCGTGGTGGTCGAYACCCCGGCGAATGACGTCTACAAAAACGGCAGTACGGTCAGCACCACCATCACCGGGGCTACCGGTGGCAACTTTGAAAACCTGGTGCCAAGCACCACGCCAGCCGTTACGACGATTACCGACTCGATCGACAACACCGGGCTGAGCCTGACGGCGACCGGTTCGGTCACCGAAGGCGGTCAGATCACTTACACCGCGACCCTGACCAACCCGGCCGGCACCGCGATGAGCGTGACCCTGTCCAACGGTGCAGTGATCAACATCGAAGCCGGCAAAACGTCCGGTTCCGTGGTGGTCGAC
>NZ_JBFTLU010000689.1:0-1582 GCF_056396605.1 Pseudomonas sp. 05T35 | reverse complement strand
CTTTTGGCTCGCCACCATCGGCACCGTGCTCTACATCGCCTCGATGTGGGTCAACGGCATTACCCAGGGCCTGATGTGGCGCGCCATCAACGACGATGGCACGCTGACCTATTCCTTCGTCGAGACTCTGGTGGCCAGCCATCCTGGCTTCATCGTGCGTTTCGTCGGCGGTGTGTTCTTCCTCAGCGGCATGTTGCTGATGGCTTACAACACCWGGCGCACCGTGCGGGTCGCCGACCTGAAAATCGCTGAGCAAGAAGCACAGATCGCTTGATCCGGCCCATGACGCAAGCCGCACCGGCTTGCGTCTCTCACCTCAGGAATTGTTCGTCATGATCGAAGTCATGTTGGATCTGTTGGGCGTGGCGTGCCTGTATTTATCGGTGGAGTACTGCTTGCGGCACCAGTCGGCCGAGAGCCTGGACGATGCCAGCCTGATCCCGTTTGCCGATGACCCGGAAGTGGCACGGCGGGTGGAGTTGGCGACGGGCAAGACGGTGAAAGCCGTTGCGCCGGAGGAGGCGAAGGAAGGTTGGGGGAATGTCGAGATTTGAGACTCGCCACAGTGCAGGTTTTGGGATAGAGAGGGATTAATAACCGGATCACCGCCCCCTGATCGAAAGCTGGCTATGCTGTAATTTCGATTGTGGGATCGACCCAATGCCAAACCTCAGTACGGATGGACGAAGCGCATGGCTCTGGTTAATGATCCTCTACAGCTTGTAGGGAAGAATATGATCAACATTCGTGAGGCCACCAAGACCGACCTTGATACTCTACGTAGAATTGGCTGCGAGACCTACCGAGAGCATTTTTCGGCCATCTGGTCTCTTGCCGGCCTGCAGAACTTCCTCAATCAGGACTTTTCGCCCAGTTCACTAGGTAAATCACTCGAATCATCCACTAACCATATGTGGCTTATAGCCTCGGATGACAGCGGCAGGGATGTAGGCTTCTCGAAAATAAACTGGTCAACGCCTGCACCTTTAACGGGTGAAGTGGGCGCAGAGCTTCAAAAAATCTACTTACTCAAATCCGAAGCAGGACGAGGTTATGGAAATCAGCTTTTGCGCTTCATTTGCAACCGTGCGATAGAGCGTGCAGAGCCCTTGCTCTGGCTAGACGTGCTCAAGACCAACGCCAATGCGCGGCGCTTCTATGAGGGCTTCGGCTTCCAGGAAGTCGGTGAGATCCCTTTCAAAACTGACATAGCCGAAATTGGGATGCTGGTAATGGTATACGGACTTTCCCGATAGGAGCGTTCGGTTCCCTCCCTTCGAGGGTCATATCTGCAGCTAATGAGGGTCTGCCACGGCTGCGAAATCTTGATCCAGGCATCGGTGCCTACGAGTCCGACGCCTGGCAAGACATCAATTTTTTGCCTAATGCGTATCGATGTCATACGTCGAACTCGAAGACCCAGCGCGCCGGCTACTCAATTCTGCGTCAGGTAGATAGACTCAGATTCCATTGCGCGAATTTTATGATAGTCAGATTTAATCACTTCAAGATCAGGGTGAACCAGATACACGGAACCAGATACACGGTGCCCGGCTGACTAAAGACATCCTTTGTAATTGCT
>NZ_JBFTLU010000688.1:0-1587 GCF_056396605.1 Pseudomonas sp. 05T35 | reverse complement strand
GCTGGAAGGGAAACTCACCGGCTGGTTAAACTTGCACCGCCATCGCTCAGGGGGAGCAGGCATAACGACCACGGGGGGACAACACTTGGCTATCCCGCCAAACCGCTCACGACTCAAACCACGTTGGCCAACCCTGCGCAGGCTCCTTGGCAAGTCCCTGGTCGCTCCTGAAAACAATGGTGAAAGCGCTCAAATCATCCACAACTACTTTCGCCACAAGGCCCATGCTCAGGGCTACACCCTCAGCCACGGCCAGCAACGGGTGATTGAGTGCATGGCCCAGTTGGCGAACGCACTGCTGGCCAGACGCACCCCTGCGCAGACACCTCAAAGCCTCTACCTGCACGGTGCCGTCGGCCGTGGCAAGAGCTGGCTGCTCGAYGGTTTTTTCCGGGCCTTGCCGGTGGCCGAAAAACACCGCCTGCACTTCCATGATTTTTTTGTGCAACTGCATCAGGGCATGTTTCGCCATCGAGCACACACCGATGCGCTGGCAAGCACCCTGGATGAACTGCTCAAAGACTGTCGGGTGCTGTGTTTCGACGAGTTTCACGTGCATGACATCGGCGACGCGATGCTCATCGCACACTTGTTCAAAGCGCTATTCCAGCGCGGCATCCTGCTGTTGGTCACGTCCAACTACCCGCCTCAGGGCTTGTTGCCGAATCCGCTCTACCATGCACGCTTCAAACCGGTCATCGACTTGATCCATGCACATATGCAGGTCATGGAAGTCGGCGGCCCTCATGATTATCGCAGTCAGGTGCAAAACCATACGCAGCAGGTATTCACCCAGGGTGAATACCGATGGCCAACCACGACCTCGCAACGTCAGGCCTTGAAACTGCCGCAACCGGACACTTCGGCCATCGTCCTGCCGGTTGGTACGCGCCAGCTACAGGCTCTGCATTGCGAGGACCGGACCATTGCCTTCACCTTCAACGAGCTGTGCGAACAACCCACGGCCGTGATGGATTACCTGGAACTGTGCCGACGCTTCGACACCTGGATCATCGAGGCACTGCCCGATCTGGCGGACTGCTCGATTGCGACCCAACAGCGCTTCATCAACCTGATCGACGTGCTCTACGACCAGGACAAGCGCCTGATCCTGCTCGGCGAACGGCCGCTGCGTGAACACCTGGGCGGTGACGCCATCGACCTGGCGCGTACCCGCAGTCGCCTGGGGCAGTTGGTGGACGTCGGGCCAGCGCTATAAAGCGTCCAGTGCAGCGGATTTTGCCGTTATCATGGCGGCGTTTTTTGTGGGCGACTTGCCGTTCTCTTCTCATTGGTTGGATGTGTTCATGCATACCCTTGCACAACTGCGGGCCGGCGCGCTTGCCGGGCTCAAACGTCTGGATCTGTCGTGCGGCCTGACCGAGTTTCCCCGGGAAATCTTCGACCTGGCAGACACCCTGGAGGTGCTCAACCTCAGTGGCAATGCCTTGAGCAGCTTGCCGGATGACCTGCATCGCCTGACACATCTGCGCGTACTGTTTTGCTCGGACAATCAGTTCCGCGAGCTGCCGACCTGCCTCGGCCAATGCGCACAACTGACGATGATCGGCTTCAAGGCCAATCGCC
>NZ_JBFTLU010000687.1:0-1594 GCF_056396605.1 Pseudomonas sp. 05T35 | reverse complement strand
AAATCAGGCAGCGCGTTTTTTCAGGTAAACCGCGTACGCAGGATTTGCGAGGACTGCGTCCTCGAACGCAGCCTCGCGGGCTCGGCAGCTGCTACGGGAGTTCAAGCAAAAACACCTTTAGATCCTGAACTGCCCGACCAATTTACCCAACCGCTGCCCCAAATCCGCCAGGCTGCGGGAGGTTTGCGCACCGAGCTGGGTTTCGTCGGCGACGCTGTCCACGGCGACGGCGATCTGATGCACGCTGCGGTTGATTTCTTCGGCCACCGCGGTTTGCTCTTCGGCGGCGCTGGCGATCTGCGCGTTCATCGAATTGATGGTGCCGATCAACTGGGCCATGGTGTCCAGCGAAGCGCCCGCCTGATTGGCCTGCGCCGAGGTGCCGTCACCGGCCTCGCTGGAGCGGCGCATGGCATCGACCGCCGACTGCGTGCCGGCCTGCAAGCGGTCGATCATGCCCTGAATTTCCTGAGTGCTTTGCTGCGTGCGACTGGCCAGCGCGCGCACCTCATCGGCGACCACCGCAAAGCCACGCCCGGCCTCACCGGCGCGAGCGGCTTCGATGGCAGCGTTCAGCGCCAGCAGGTTGGTCTGGTCGGCAATCGAGCGGATCACCCCCAGCACGCTGACAATCGACGACACGTCCTGCTGCAAACTGTCGAGCGAGACCCCGCTGCTGCGAATATCTTTCACCAGCGCATGGATCTGCGAAATGCTCCCGGCGACCACGCGCTTGGCCGCCTGACCTTCTTCGTCGGTTTGCTGGGCCGCCACCGCAGCGCCTTGGGCGCTTTTCGCCACTTCCTGCGCTGCCGCCGACATCTGGTTGATCGCCGTGGCCACCTGATCCGTCTCGTGACGTTGGCGTTCCATGGCCTGATCCGAACGCTGGGCCTGATCGGAGACCTGATTGACCAGCCCGGTCAGCTGCGAGGTCATCTCGGTAATCTGCCGCACCAGGCCGTGAATCTTGTCGACAAAACGGTTGAACGAACCGGCCAGCTCGCCCAGTTCATCTTGAGAGGTAATCGCCAGCCGGCGCGTCAAGTCGCCCTCGCCTGCCGCGATGTCGTCCAGATTGGCCTTCATCAGGTTCAGCGGACGCAAAATGGTATTGGCCACAAACAGACCGACCGCCGCGATCACCAGCAGCACCACCGCCGCGATGCCCATGATGCTCAGCAGCACGCCTTCCATGCGCTCGCGAACCTCGGTCTGGACCGCTGCGACCTGGGCTTCGATACCGTCGAGATTCACCGAAGTACCGACGGCCATGTCCCACTTGGACAGGTATTCGGTGTAACCCAGCTTGGGCACCAGGACTTTGCTGTCGCCAGGCAACGGCGAGCTGTATTGCAGGTAGTGCGTACCGTCCTTGGCGACTTTCACCAGGTCGCGGTTGACGTACACGCCATTAGGATCGCGATTGTCCTTGAAGCTCTGGCCGACGCCTTCCGGGCTGTTGGCCTTGAACAGGCGCACGGTGTTGGAATCGTAGCCGAAGAAGTAACCGTCCTTGCCGTAGCTGATGCTCGAGAGCAATTTGACCACTTGCGCGCGAGCCGCCTCATCGCCAGGCGCTGCGGCGTCATAC
>NZ_JBFTLU010000686.1:0-1595 GCF_056396605.1 Pseudomonas sp. 05T35 | reverse complement strand
GATCAACTCTGCCATTTCCCTGGTTTCCGACGGTGGCCGCGGTTTGTCCTGATCACCGCACATCAGCAACGTGGTTTCAGGATTCAGCTCGCCCAGACGCGGCAACAGATCATCACGACCAAACGTGATACGGCCCATCGGCACAATGCTTTCACGTAAACGCTCAGGCGGCAGCGCGGCCAGCCTGGCACGGAAATCCTGATAAAGCGCCGACTGAGGGTCAATGCCCGGACGGAAGAAAATCGGTACCACGATATCGAGTAACTGCGGCGAGATCACACCGCTGTCTTCGATCTGCTTGAACAACGAGAAATAGTACTGGCGAGTCGGCTCGGGCTCGACACCGACATAAGTGTCCATCAACACCAGGCCGTTGAGGCGCTGTGGGGCCGACAGCGCCAGACGCACGCCCCACATGCCGCCGACCGAAAGCCCGACCAGGGTGACGCGGTCAATATCCAGATGATCAAGCAGCTCCAGTACCTGCCGCGCCTGATCATCCAGCGAAGTCATACCCTCAGGTAACGGCCCGGACTCCCCGTGCCCCCACAGGTCCACGGCAATCACCCGATAGTGTTGCGACAACACTGCAATCTGCGGTGCCCACATGGCCTGGTCCCACAAGTAACTACCGGCCAACAGCACCACCGGGCCGCAGCCCTGATCAACGTAGTKAAGCGCTTGTCCATCTATCGTAGCGAAGGGCATCCACGGTCTCCTTTCTGAATGGGGTCAACCAAAAAACTCCGGCAGCCTGTCCCGGTGACAGGGGACAGTCAATCCGAACTTCAATAGAGGTTGTAACACGTCTGCGCTGGTCAGCAGCAAGCGCGGTTCAAGGACTGTCTGCGTGAGGCATAGGCCAAAGAGGCCCGCAATATAACAATCGCTATCAATTGACAATAATTATCATTGACACTAGTTTGTCACTCGATACGTAGGACGGCTCCGCCCCCCTTGTCGTCCTACTTACTTTTTGCAGCAAGGTGATTTCCATGATGGAACCAGTAACCACAAGCAGGTGCGACTCACCCTTACTCCAGGCGTTCGTTGATAACCGACTGATTCTGGTCAAAATCGCAGCCCGCATTACCGGCTGCCGATCCCGGGCTGAAGATGTCGTTCAGGATGCGTTTTTCAGGCTGCAATCGGCACCGCAAATGACCTCCTCGTTCAAGGCTCGACTCAGCTACCTGTTTCAGATCGTGCGCAACCTGGCGATTGACCACTACCGCAGACAGGCGCTGGAACAAAAGTATTCGGGCACCGAAGAAGAAGGCTTGAACGTGGTCATTCACAATGCCTCGCCAGAAACCTCGCACATCAACTTCTCGATTCTGGAAAACATTGCCGATGCCCTCGGCCAGTTACCGAGTCGCACCCGCTACGCCTTCGAGATGTATCGCCTGCACGGCGTGCCGCAAAAGGACATCGCCAAGGAACTCGGCGTGTCGCCGACCCTGGTGAACTTCATGATCCGTGATGCCCTGGTGCATTGCCGCAAGGTTTCGGGTAAGCGCAGCGATACCTTCGCCCGCCGCTAAGATCTGTATTTTCGGCACCCTTATCGCGAGCAGGCTCGCTCCCACATTGGT
>NZ_JBFTLU010000685.1:0-1613 GCF_056396605.1 Pseudomonas sp. 05T35 | reverse complement strand
AAACTGACCGTCATGTTCGACTGCTGCTACGCCGGCGGCATGACCCGCGGCAACGGCCGCGTGCGCGGCATCACCCCACCCAGCGACATCCGCCACCGCATGCTGCGCTGGGACCCCTACGCCGGCGACTGGGACCGCCGGGTGTACGCCGCCGACAGCGACGGCCGCGACTTCAGCGAACACGACCACACTTCCCGCGGACTCACCCGCACCCGCAGCACCCAAGGCGCCGCCACCGGCCTACGCCCCGAGAAAAAGGCCCAACTACAGCGCCAAGGCAAACTCTACGGCCACCACGGCCCCTACATGCCCCTGATGCTCTACGCCGCCCGAGAAAACGAAAAAGCCAACGAGTATGAGGTGGGCTCCACCAGCTACGGCGCCTTCACCTACGCCGTGGTCGAGCAACTGCGCAAACTGCACCAGGAAAATGTGACGTTGGGGTTTGATAAGTTGATAGAGCAGGTAGGCAAAGTGCTGAGCGCGAGGTCGCTGGGGCAGACACCGGAGATCGTCGGGCCGAGCGGGGTGAGGGAAGCGGTGTGCCCGTGGAAGATTAGTGGGTTGGGGAAATGATCTCGTAGTTGCAGTCACAGCCAAAGAAAAGGGCCGCAGGATAATACTGCGGCCCTAACAACACCGAAACTCCTAAACCCACCGCCAATCCCCTGTGGGAGCGAGCCTGCTCGCGATGGCGATCTCCCAGCCAACGACAACCTCAGCAGGTGAATGAGGTCGCGCAACTTGAGAAGTCATTTTTTGACAGATGTTCAGCTCAACACCTTGCCTATCGAAAATCTACGACTTGGGCTAGCTTGGCTAACGCTATGGAGGTGCCACATGAATGAACTGGTACAAGTAAACATGCACGAAGCAAAATCCCAGCTCTCCCAACTTGCTGAGTGCGCATGGCATGGCGACCAAGTTGTGATCACCAAGGCCGGCAAGCCTTATCTGGATCTGTTGCCCCATGTCGATACCCCTCGGATGCGCAAGCCTGGGCGGTTGAAAGGGCAAATCCGGATATCTGCGGATTTTGACAAAACGCCCAAGGACATCAACGATGGAATTGAAGACGGCCTATGAGGCGCTGACAGAATTATTCCTCAGTATCGGGGCGGGTGGTTGCGGCGCGATTGTGAGGGGGCGGAACACTGAGATTTCCAAACCCGCCGCAGTTCCCCTGTGGGAGCGAGCCTGCTCGCGATGGCGTCGGTAAACATGCCACATAAACAAAATCCGCCACCTGAACTTCAGGCCGCGGATTTCTTCATTTCAGCTACGAACAATCAAAACCCTCGCAGCACCCGTAACGCCTTCCACCACCAGGATTGACGCTGATTGAACGGATCATCCACCGATGATTGAGTGCCGGTTGATCACGACGGATACAGCATCGCATGGCTTTTAGCGTAGCTGTTGAAGCAGTTGATCAAGCGTGTCTTGGCCCTTTTTGAGCTGGCATTCCCAAATGATCAGAACTCGCCAGCCCAGAACCTTCAACGCCTCAACGTTTTCAATATCCCTAGCTACGTTACGTGAAAACTTTTCATTCCAGAATTCACATCTGGTCTTTGGGCTCGTAGCGTATCGACACTCTGGGTGGTGATGCC
>NZ_JBFTLU010000684.1:0-1618 GCF_056396605.1 Pseudomonas sp. 05T35 | reverse complement strand
GTGTAACCGAACGTCAGGATACTCCTCTTTCAAGGTCGTCCATTTTTCCACAGCCTCTTCAACCCGGCTTTCAGCAAAAGATCGATGACCTTTTTCCAACAAGATCTTTATCTTCTCTACCGGTTGAAACTTTGAAACCGCTATGAATTCGACACGATCAGCGTTGCCGCTCTCATTAATGGCACTGACAATGTCCGTGTAGTTCATGTCAATATCTAACAGGGCCGTCATTACTCGACCACCTCAACCTTTTCCTTACTTACAAAAATCTTCATTATTGTTTTTACGTTGATACCGGTCTTCTTGAAGACGTTATTCAATCCGTCATTCTGAACTTTTTCTACGGCACAAATAACGTCTACCACCTCGCCACCACTGGCCTTGATGGACTCGACTAAAGAAATGACCGCCCCACCCGTACTTAGCGTGTCATCAATAATTGCTATTCGATCTCCACGACTTATACCGTTGAGATACATTTTCCCTTCGAAATATTCGGAGCTGATATTGACGACATTTGCATTCAACTCATCCAAACTATACGGGTACCATCTTGCCATTGCCATAGGTATACCTGTCAGTATGGAGACTGCGGTAGCCAGTGGAGCGCCTTTGTCCTCCTCGGTGACGATTTTATCGACAGTAAGGTCCATCAACTTTATTACTTTGTACGCAACCTCGAGAAGAACTTCAGGCCTCAAGGCAGGCAGTTGGTCAGTAAACTCATTAACGGTAGTAAGGGCTTTACCGGAATTAACAACCTTGGCACTCTGATACACTTTCTTAAGCAACATTATTCAACATCCATGTATTATTTAACTTCCATGTATTCCGGATAAACACCATCCCACCGGCTCTTGTACTTCCATGAACTATCAAAAAATAGCGTGACAATGTTTTTATTGTCGAACGAACGGCTTATCTGCTCGCAGATGACCAAATTTGCTCCACACGTAGGTCCTATGCCCAAATCATTCTCAGACACAAACTTCTTCATTCTATTCCAGGAGTCATCGCCATCCACAACCATCACTTCGTCAACCAGGTCAGGTACGGTATTGATTGATAACACGCCTGCGCCCAACCCCATCAAATTATGGTGGTGGTGTTCAAACTTCAAACCTTTTCTTGATGCGTACAGCGGGGCGGAACTGTTGACCTCAATGCCAATGGTTTTTATATCTTTATATTCGCGCTTTAAAATTTCTGCAATGCCGGAGAATGTACCTCCAGTGCCAATAGAGCAGATGAAAAAATCTGGCACCACCCCCTTCGCCTTTAGCTCTTCAACTATTTCTTCACCGCAAGAATGCCAGGCTTCTTTATTCAGCAATGTATTGGACTGGTCCAGAAAGTACGTATTCTCGTCATTGTTACTTTCCATATATTCTTTAGCTTTACTGACCGCCCCATTCAAAAACGTTTCTTTGGGCGTCTCTACTATCTCAGCCCCAAAAGAACGAATTTGCTCTTTTCGTTCATCTGTCATTCCTTCCGGCATGAAAATTTTGATTGTGTAGCCTTTTTCTTTACCTATCCATGCGAGCGCTGCACCACCATTGCCTGTAGAGCAGTCGATGAGCGTCATTCCCTTTCTAATGACACCCGTGCTTTCAAG
>NZ_JBFTLU010000683.1:0-1631 GCF_056396605.1 Pseudomonas sp. 05T35 | reverse complement strand
GGGTCAGCTCGGGGTGAAAATGCACATCGCCAGAGACGGTCTGAAGGCACTGAACATGCTCAAGGCCTGGGCTGATACGGGTGTGGCCATGACCGACAAATTGCTGATGATCTTCACCGACGCGGAAATGCCCGAGATGGACGGTTACCGCCTGACCACCGAGATTCGCAACGATCCACGCTTGCGCGGCCTGTACGTCGTCCTGCATACCTCGCTGTCCGGCAGCTTCAACGATTCGATGGTGAAGAAGGTCGGTTGTGACAACTTCCTTTCGAAATTCCAGCCAGACAAACTGGTCGACGTGGTGCGCCAGCGCCTGATGCTCGACGCAGTCCCGGCCTGACGGAGCATCGCGGGCAGGCAGGGTGTCTGCCCGCAATGTGCTTCTTTGATTCGTCAGCCTGCTCGTATATCGTGGCGTTTTTGCCCACCAGGGAGCTGGCCATGCTGCGTCTGAGCGCGCTTTACCGTTATCCACTCAAGTCCGGCAAAGGCGAAGTCCTGCAACAGGTCAGCCTGGATAAACTGGGGCTGGAGGGGGATCGGCGCTGGATGCTGGTAGACGAGGCCAGCGGACGTTTCCTGACGCAACGCGCCGAATCGCGTATGAGCCAATTGTCGGCGTTGTGGAATACCTCCGGTGGCCTGACGCTCAGTGCGCCCGGTCACTCGTCGATCGATATTGCCTTGCCTGCCAGCGACGCTGAACAGCGTGGCGTGACCATCTGGCGCGATACCTTGCGGGTTCCTGATGCGGGGGATGCCGCCGGTGCCTGGGTCAGTGAATTCATTGGCAAACCTACCCGATTGGTGCAAGTGCCCGAGGCGCTGGCCCGTACCACTCAGGCCGGCTATGGCAAGGATGACGATAAAGTCGCCTTTGCCGACGGTTTTCCGCTGTTGTTGATTGGTCAGGCCTCGCTTGAGGACCTGTCGCAACGGGTCGGCCGTCCACTGGAGATGCTGCGTTTTCGACCGAACCTGGTGATCGAGGGCAGCGAGGCATTTGCCGAGGATGGCTGGAAGCGCGTTCGCATTGGCGATGTCGAGTTTCGCGTGGTCAAGTCGTGCGCGCGCTGCATCCTCACCACCATCGACCCGCAGACCGGTGAGCGCAGCGACGACCGTGAACCCCTGGCGACGCTGCAGAAATACCGTGCGCGAGAGGATAGCGCGATGTTTGGCCAGAACCTGGTCAACGACGGCAACGGCCGGCTCGAAGTCGGCATGCCGGTAGAGATTCTCGAATAACGCTGTAATGCCGGAATGAAAAATGCCCGTGTCTTTCGACACGGGCATTTTTTATCGCGGTGAAACGCTTAGCCGCGGTATTCGCACAGGTAAGCGGTGTCGACGGCGACTTTCAGCTGGAACTTGCTGTTGGCCGGTACGTTGAACTGGCTGCCGGCGGCGAAGGTTTCCCAGTCGCTGCTGTCAGGCAGTTTTACGGTCAGGGCCCCGGAAACCACGTGCATGATCTCACGCTGGCTGGTGCCGAATTCGTATTCGCCCGGTGCCATGACGCCAATGGTGGCCGGACCTTCAGCGGTGCCGAAGGCAATCGACTTGACGGTGCCGTCGAAGTACTCGTTGACTTTAAACATGGGCGATTCCTCGAAATGGGCTAAAAA
>NZ_JBFTLU010000682.1:0-1633 GCF_056396605.1 Pseudomonas sp. 05T35 | reverse complement strand
TCACACGCGCGCCGACCGGGCGGCTGTTATAGCGCGACAGCAACATCTCGGCCTTGCGCCGGACCACGTCATAGGTGCCCTGCCCGCCCACGGTGATGCGGTTGCGGTCGTGTACGGTTTTCGGTCCATCGATGCTCACCGACAAACCAAAGCGATGGGCATTCAGGTAATCGACCGTTTCCTCGGTGAGCAGCGTGGCGTTGGTGGTCATGACGAACTCGACGAACTTGCCGGCCTCGCGAAAACGCTTCTCGCAATAATCGACCATGTACTCGATCAGCTTGCGGTTGCTCAACGGCTCGCCACCGAAGAACACCACGGTGAAACGCTCTTCGTCAGGGGATTCGCGCAGCAGCATTTCCACTGACGCGACGGCGGTGTCGACGTCCATCTTTTTACCGGCGGACGGCTTGTCGAGGTCTTCCTTGTAGCAATAGGTGYAGCTCAGGTTGCAGCCGGTATTGACGTTGAGCACCACGGTGTTGATCGCCGTGCGTTCGACCCGTTTGGTGCCGATGTCCGGGGTCAGCGGCGAGCCGTCGCTGACCAGTTCCAGGGAGATCAACTCGCGCAGGGTTTCGCTGATTTCTTCACCGTTGAAGCGTGCCGCCAAACGCTCGATCAAGTCCTCCGAGGAACAGCCGGGACCGCGCAAGGTATCGATGATGGTCCCGGTCAGTTCATCACTGGCGAACAGCGAACTGCTGGGGATATGGAACAGCATGCGGTCGGCATCAACGTGCACTTCATGCAGATTGCGCTCGACCAGATTCAAAATGGCGCCCATTACAACCTCCTGTGCAAACCCCGTTTGGCGAGGCCTGCGGTCATTCCTGAAAAGTGTCTGAAACCGTTACGTCAGCCAGTTCACGTTTTCAAATCAGGGAATGGGTGGATTGTTCCAGCGTTGTACGGTGACGATCATGTGGCCCTCGCCGGTCAGGGATTTCCCTGCATCGTCGACGGCGGCTATCACCTTGAGGTTGCCGGCGTTGTTGGTGGACATCTTGCGCGCCGGGTTCGGCCCCGCATCGCCCGGGGTGAACACGCCGCTGTCGGCCTGCATGGTCCCGGCGAACTTGACGTCCTGATCTTCCTTGGCGCGGTCATCAAAGGCTTCGACCTTCCACTGTGCCGGGAACACACCGATGCGATACGGCTTGCCATCAACGCCTTTGCCCCAGGCTTCAGCGTCAAAACGGCCCTGGACTTTCGGCGTCGAACCGCCGCCCTCACCGATCCGCGCCACCGAGAATTCCGGCACCACCTTGACCTCGGCAATCTGGCTGTAAACCGCCAGCGTCGCGCCTTTCAAGTTGCCAATCGTGACCTCGCGCGCACCTGGCTTGGCATCGGCGGCGGCTTTGAGCCTGACCTTGATGCGCTCCGGACTTTGCTCCAGCACTTGCGCCACTTGCACACCACTGCCGAAGTTCGGCGTACCTTGCAGACCGCTGCCGATCAGGGTCACCTCGGTTTCGCTGCCGGCCTTGAGGTAACCCGGCTGCACCGCCAGCAAACGGCTGGAGCCTTGTTTGGCGGCGATAAAGTCGAGGCCGCGTTCATCGTGCTCGGCTTCGAACATCCGGCCTTGCAGCTCGGTGCCCTTGGCGGCAAACACCTGACGCATGAC
>NZ_JBFTLU010000681.1:0-1641 GCF_056396605.1 Pseudomonas sp. 05T35 | reverse complement strand
ACCTTGGCCTGCATCGGATCCGGAGGCGTCGGGTTCAACTGCTGCTGGATGAACATGGTTGCGCCCATGATGATCGGCAGAATGAAGAACGGATCCTTGATCGACAGGTCAGTAATCCACAGCATGAACGGTGCCTGGCGCATTTCCACGCTTTCCAGGAGTACCCAGTACAGCGAAAGGAAAACCGGCATCTGCACGAGGATTGGCAAGCAACCACCCAGCGGATTGATCTTCTCTTTCTTGTACAGCTCCATCATGGACTGCGACATTTTCTGCCGGTCGTCGCCATGTTGTTCTTTCAGCGCAGCCAGTTTCGGCGCCACTGCACGCATGCGCGCCATGGATTTGTAGCTGGCAGCCGACAGCGGGAAGAAGATCCCTTTGATCAGCATGGTCAGGAAGATGATCGACCAGCCCCAGTTACCAACGATCGCGTGGATATGTTGCAACAGCCAGAAGATCGGCTGGGCGATGAACCACAGAATGCCGTAGTCGACCGTCAGTTCCAGACCTGGGGATAACTCTTTGAGTATCGCCTGGCTTTTTGGACCCGCGTACAACGTAGCGCTGGTTTCAGCCTTGGCACCTGGCGCAACGGACAATACCGGGCCAGTGAAACCGATGATGTAGTTGCCTTGGCTGTCTTTGCGAGTCTGCACCACGTTGCTGTCGTTCTTGGCTGGAATCCACGCAGTCACGAAGTAGTGTTGCAGCCAGGCGACCCAGCCACCGTTAACGGTTTCTTTCAACGACGCCTTGTCGATATCTTTCATCGACACTTTTTTGTACGGCTCTGCACTTGTCCACAGGGCAGCGCCCAGGTAAGTCGCAGTACCGGTAGCGGTTGTGGAAGAAGGATCGGCACTTGCATCGCGCTTGAGCTGGGCAAACAGGTTGCCCGTCCAGGCTTTATCGCTGGTGTTATCGATCAGATAGGTGACTTTCAGATCGTACAGACCGCGAGTAAAGCTGAAGCGCTTGATGTAATTGACGCCAGCGTCGCTGAATTTCAGGTCAACGTTGAGCTGGTTCTGGCCATCAGCCAGTTGATAAGTCTTCTGTTCGGTCGAGTAAACCGGACGACCGGTAGCGCGAGCATCCGGACCGTTGGTACCGGTCAGGCCACTTTGAGCCAGGTAAGTACGTTCGCCGCCGTTATCAAACAGCTGGAACGGAATTTCCGGATGGTCCTGACGACGTGGATACAGCGGCAGCATCAGCTGGGCGATATCACCACCTTGAGGATCGATAGCCAGTTCGAGCACATCCGTTTTAACGTGGATGAGGTCTTTATTGGTGACTACCGGCGTTGCGGCAGGAGCACTGATATCGGTATTCGCGCTGGGTACATCGGCACTGGCGGCAGCATTGTTACCAAGTGGCGTGTCCGGAATAGCCGGGGCAGCCTGATTGGAAGCAACATTCTGAGTCGGCAGGGCAGCCTGACCATAGTCCTGGTTCCATTTCAGAACCATAACGTAGGACACGATTGCCAGGGCGACGATCAGGATCGTGCGTTTAATATCCATGATTACTCGGCCATCGAAGAAGAACGGGAGGTAGGGATAGATGGAACCGGGTCATAACCACCGGGATTCCACGGATGACAGCGACCTAAACGACGAAAGGTCAGCCAGCCAC
>NZ_JBFTLU010000680.1:0-1648 GCF_056396605.1 Pseudomonas sp. 05T35 | reverse complement strand
GGCCAGCGAACCCTGAAAACTGCCAATGGCGGTACGGGTGGCGGCAACAATCACAACGTCTTGCATCGAATTTCTCCTCAAGGTGCGGTTCAGGCGAACTGCATTTCCGGAACATGCTCGGGAACGATCAGTTTACCAGCGGTCTTGCTGACGATTTCCTCRACGCTCACACCGGGTGCGCGCTCCTTGAGGATGAATGCGCCGTTTTCGATTTCCAGGTAGGCCAGATCGGTCAGCACGCGCTTGATGCAATTGGCACCGGTCAGCGGCAGGCTGCAATACGGCAGCAGTTTCGATTCACCGTCCTTGGAGGCGTGGGTCATGGTGACGATGATGTTGTCGGCACCGGCCACCAGGTCCATCGCGCCGCCCATGCCCTTGACCAGTTTGCCGGGGATCATCCACGAGGCGATGTTGCCGTGTACGTCGACTTCAAAAGCGCCGAGTACGGTGAGGTCGATGTGGCCGCCGCGGATCATCGCGAAGGATTCTGCAGACGAGAAAATCGAGGCGCCAATGCGCGCGGTGACGGTCTGCTTGCCGGCGTTGATCATGTCCGCGTCGACTTTATCGTCGGTCGGAAAGGCGCCCATGCCGAGCAGGCCGTTTTCCGATTGCAGCATGACTTCCATGCCTTCGGGGATGTAGTTGGCGACCAGGGTCGGAATGCCGATGCCGAGGTTCACGTAGTAGCCGTCTTTCATTTCGCGGGCGACGCGCTGAGCCATTTGTTCGCGGGTAAGAGCCATTTTTTTATTCTCCACTGTTCGGGCTGAGGGCGAGGATCACTTGCGCACGGTGCGTTGTTCGATACGTTTTTCGAACGTGCCGCAGATGACCCGGTCGACGTAGATGCCTGGGGTGTGGATCTGTGTGGGGTCCAGCTCGCCGGGTYCGACGATCTCTTCGACTTCGACCACGGTGATCTTGCCGGCGGTGGCGGCCAGCGGGTTGAAGTTCTGCGCGGTGTGGCGGTAGATCACATTGCCGAAGTGGTCGGCTTTCCAGCCTTTGACGATGGCGAAGTCGCCGGTGATGGACTCTTCCATCAGGTATGGACGGCCCTTGAATTCACGGATTTCCTTGCCCTCGGCGACTGGAGTGCCCACGCCGGTGGCAGTGAAGAACGCCGGAATGCMAGCGCCGCCAGCGCGCATTTTTTCCGCCAGGGTGCCTTGCGGAGTCAGCACGACTTCAATCTCGCCGCTCAGCAGTTGCTTTTCGAACAGGGCGTTTTCGCCGACGTAGGAGGCGACCACTTTGCGGATCTGGCGATCTTCCAGCAGTACGCCGAGGCCAAAACCGTCGACGCCGCAGTTATTGGAAACCACGGTCAGGTCGCGGGTCCCTTTGCGCTTGATCTCGGCGATCAGGTTTTCCGGAATACCGCACAACCCGAAGCCGCCAGAGATCACGGTCATACCGTCTTCGAGGCCTGCCAGAGCCTCCTCATAGGAACTCACGCGCTTGTCGAAACCTGCCATATGCACCTCTTTTATTCTTTGTGGGCGGCTGGCTAGCCGTATGGGGTGGAGTGTTGCTCTATCAGATTGATTTGATAAGTTGATTTTTAAGGTTGATTGATAGATAAAACTCAGCAATCGGTAATGGTCAGCATGGTGAGGGACGGTGATGACAGTCAAGCAGA
>NZ_JBFTLU010000679.1:0-1652 GCF_056396605.1 Pseudomonas sp. 05T35 | reverse complement strand
GAACCAGGCTCTCCAAAACGTCGACTGCATGCAGCAGATGTTCGATCATCTTCGATGAGCGTCCGCCCTGCATCACTGCCAACAAAAACTCGGTGCCCAACGACCCGCGCTGACCGTTCGTGACTTCCGGGATGCGCATCGGTAGCCTAGTCATCACCACCCGAGCTATCGCCATCGGGTTGATCTCCAGAGGACAAAGGACTGCCCCATGATTCCTACTCAAGACTTAGTCGTGTTCGTTGCCGCCGCGCTGCTCATGGTACTCACACCCGGGCCGAACATGATCTACCTGATTTCCCGTTCGATCTGCCAGGGCCGCAGGGCCGGTGTCACTTCTTTGCTGGGGGTGGTGGCGGGTTTCTTCGTGCATCTATTTGCCGCCGCTGCAGGTTTGACGGCAGTGTTCCTCGCCGTACCGATGGCTTATGAAGTGCTGAAATGGGCCGGTGCGCTGTACCTGGGGTGGCTGGCCTGGCAAGCGCTCAAACCTGGGGCCCGCTCGCCGTTCGAGGCCCAGCAACTGCCGCCGGACTCGGCAAAGAAACTGATCCTGATGGGGTTTCTCACCAGCGCCCTGAACCCGAAAATCGCGGTGTTCTACCTGTCGGTGTTTCCGCAGTTCATCAACCCCGAGCACGGTTCAGTGTTCACCCAGAGTATCGTCCTCGGCCTGACCCAGATCAGCGTAAGCTTTTCGGTCAACCTGCTGATCGCGCTGTTCGCCTCCGGGATTGCCGCGTGGTTCGTCCACAACCCATTGTGGCTGGCGGTGCAGCGCTACTTCATGGGGTTTGTGCTGGCGGGGCTCGCGATGCGTTTAATGCTCGAACAACGTCGTACCGCGTGATTTTTTGATCGTCCCCATGATCCAGGTGCACAGCATGTCTGCGATTTAAAAAAGCCCTGTCTCCCAGTGAGAGACAGGGCTTTTTTCGGGGCTGTGTCCCGTCTTCGACGCCGCACGGTCTGTTTAACGCTAAGCGTTGAGTGCCGGAGGCCCGAAACCTGAATTCAGGTGTATCAATTGGCTGATGGCCTGGCCGACCTTGCTCACGGCCATTTCGATTTTTCGATTAGGTGCGTTGGCGAAGTTGAGCCGAATGCAGTTGCGGTATTTGCCGGCCGCCGAAAAGATGTTGCCGTTGGCGACTTGTACGTCTTGGGCTTCGAGCAGGCGATTTAGGGAATAGGCGTCGAAATCTTCCGGCAGTGGCGATGAATTCGGCGAGGTTCATATAGAGCGTCATGGCTCCGACTGTAGCGCGTCATCTGTAGCTTAAGAAGCTACAGATTGGACTTGTTTTGAAATGTTTTTCGCCAAAAAAAGCCAACTGTATTAAAAAAAATAGCCGGCGCTGTATCTGCAATACACCCAGGCACCTTGGGATGATAGTTCTCTTGGGGGGGGCACGAAGTCCAGTAAAGACGTTCGTCGCAAAATTCTAAGGCGGCACCCCATGTGTTTGGAAAAATCCTGCAAATTCAGACGTCTGGTAGCGGCTTGGAACGCTTCCGGCACATGATCATCGATTACTGATGAGGATGAAGGCGACATGACGGCAAGGATGACACGCACTCCGCAGATGGCTGAAAAAGCCTGCCGTTGGACATCCGGCGGCTGGATTTGAACGAGCCGTTCCGGGGGCCTGGAC
>NZ_JBFTLU010000678.1:0-2404 GCF_056396605.1 Pseudomonas sp. 05T35 | reverse complement strand
ACCTTGCTCAGCGGCCTTGCGGAACCAGAAAACCGCCTGCGGGTAGTCCTTCTCAACCCCCTGGCCGTTGATATAGCGGACGCCTAGGTTGTTCTGTGCTGCGGCCTTACCCTGCTCAGCGGCCTTACGGAACCAGGAAACCGCCTGCTGGACGTCCTGCTCAACTCCTCGGCCCTGCTCGTAGCAGAATCCGAGGTGGGTCTGGGCATCGGCATTACCCTGCTCGGCGGCCTTTCGGAACCAGTAGACCGCTTGCCGGGTATCCTGCACGACACCTTGGCCGGCGGCATAACTGACACCGAGGTTGTTCTGGGCATCGGCATCGCCCTGTTCGGCCATTCTCTGAGTCGTGGTTAGATCCTGCGAGGCATACGTATAGCTAACTGACTGTAGTAAGCAAAACGTAAAAAAGAACAAGCGTGCACAGTGCATATAAGGGGGCTCTACGATTGACTGGTTCGCGCCCCTGCTCTTACTGGGTTCCCAAAGAGCTGAGCTAAATGGATAGAAGCGGATTACGCCTGAATGATAGCGTTCTGCGATTAATCTTATCTGATGCCTGGAGCCAAGGGTGAGTAGCCAAATCTAAAGTGGCAAGCATGTAAGTGTCGACGGCTCTGGCTGTAGCTTTAAAAAATAGGCAGCGCCATCCGTTTTTGGGTCGATTTCGGTCAGTCGCGACAGGCAGAAATCGGCCAAAAGCAGCCATTTGAATGAAAAGCGGACATATTTATTTTTCATCGCGTCGAGGGCCATACACTTCGAGGCGACGCCACCCTGGATGGAGGTTTGACCAAGGTCAGCGAGCGCTGAAGGTCGCGGCAATAAAAGAATACGGCGATCAGGAACACCAGCGTCAATATCGACGCCCCGATGCTGCCCAATGCCTCCAGTTCGCTGAAGATTCCCCCGGCCACCGAAGGATTTACCCAGGGCCACGCCAACGCCCAGGCCACGGGGATGGTCAGCAGAATCTTGAAGACGACGAGCAACATCGGCGAACCCTGCAATCAATGACAGTCGCCATTATGCCGCAGCGGATTTTGCCTTGAATGCGGTCACGGGTCGCAGGCGAGCCCCTGTTAGGTTGGAAGGCTTCCCGGTCCGCACCCACGAAACTATTCCTTTGGCAAATCCTCGATTACCTAGCGACGCGAGGCCGTGAAGGTGATGTTGTTTTGATATCAATTATGTCACTCTCGGAGTCAGCGCTCGGTCGCGAAAAGGTTATTGATAAACAATTCTCCGAACGGAATCTGGTATGACCACAGTAAAAGAAGAAAGCAGCTCTTCATTGATGAAGATGGTGGAGGCCATCGCCATTAGCCCGCAGGATGCCCGTGAACTGGTTGCCCAGTACGAAGACCAGGCACGCAGCTCGGCGCCGTCCGCGACGGAAGAAAAGATTCAGGACGCAGTCGTCGAAAAAATCATCAGCCGCTATTCAAAGTTAGCCGCGACGTCTGGCGCCGCCACTGCTTTGCCGGGGGTCATTCCCGGTATCGGCACTGCGGTGAGCGCTGTGGGCGGCGGGTTGGCGGATATCTCGGTCTGCATGAAGCTGCAGATCGACATGACCATGTGCTTGGCGGTAGCCATTAACGGCAAGATGTCCAACGAAGATGCCAAGCACATGTCGTACATCATCGCTCTATACGGCTCCCTGGAGCAGATGGGGTCTACCGGCGCTACCAGAATCGCCAGCAAGGCCGGCGTGCGCATGGTTCACCAATACTTGAAGGGCCCGACGCTTCAGCTCATCAAGGAACTGTTCGCGAAAATCGGTATTTCGTTCACTCAGAAAGCCGCGGCGAAAGTGATCCCGTTCGGGATTGGGGTCATCATCGGCGGAACGGCAAATTACGCGCTCACCACCTACGTAGGAAAAACCGCTCGCGACACTTTCCGTCTGAATCTGAAGGAAGAGGCGACCACGGAGTAATTGTCATCGGGAACAGGGCTGCACAAGCGGCTCATGGTGAGAAAGGGGGACGGATTGATTCTTCCGGAAATAAATCTGCCCCCTATTTTCCTCTGTTGAATGCATAAAACAAAAGGAACAGAAAGTGCAAAGAAGTGAATTTAAAAACCCTCACGTCCTGTGGCACTTTGATAGAGTGAGAGAGGCAACAAACAATTTAATGTTCATGTCTGCCACAAACACCGAACGTTCGGATAGAGAAATGAAAATTAACGAGTCGACCAGAATTTCCATGGGTTGGCCGTCGCACGTCAAGAGCATGTATGATTACAGAATGATGTTCGGCGAGGTATATGAGCGATTATTTCAGTTTTGTGTTATTTCTCTGTGCTCTGATGCCGAGGTGTTTTTTAAAGAGACCTTCGATAAACATGGTTATGCCAAAGGCAAAGGGAACGGTTTTTTCCAAAGACTGGATGATGT
>NZ_JBFTLU010000677.1:0-1656 GCF_056396605.1 Pseudomonas sp. 05T35 | reverse complement strand
CGTTTATGCATACCTCTAATAAGGGGATTGCGGGTGTTTATCCCCTGAGCACGTAAGGATACTGAGACCACCTATTTGGAGGTTCTCATGGTACAGGTCACTTTTGAAATCAAGCAACAACCGGCATCCGTGATCGCACAGTTGCCAGGGGAAACCATTGTGCTAGCGCCTCTGTGGTTGCGGGAGCGCTGCCAGGACGCTGTCAGTCTTGATGTCACTACTCAGCAAAGACTGTTTAACCCGCATAACCTTCCTGACGGCATCACTCTGGTAGAAGCAGAGGCCAAAGGCGTAGATCAGGCATGGCTGTCATTCAGTGATGGTTATGCGGGGCTGTATGACCTCACGGAGTTTCGTGCCGACTTCGATCCGTTGGATGGCCTGCCAACGCCCATCAGTTGGAAGAGCAACATTGACACCCAACTCATCTACATCGACTTCAACCGACTGACCGACTTCGATTATCGACTGGAGGCGTTCAGCAAGTTTTTGACCTACGGGGTTGTCGTTATCCAGTACGTGCCCACCGAAGCAGAGTCAGTTCTGGATGTAGGCAAAATCTTCGGCCAGGTGCGCGAAACTAATTTCGGCAAGTACTTCGAGGTCTACTCCCGGCCTAACTCCAATGACCTGGCCTATCGCTCGATTCACCTCGATCCTCATACCGATAACCCCTATCGCGACCCGATGCCTGGCATCCAGCTCTTGCACTGCCTGATCAACGAAACATCGGGAGGCCTCTCTACACTCGTAGACAGTCTCGCGGTCGCAGAGCAGCTCAAGCTGGAAGATCCTGAAGGCTTCGAACTGCTGGCCAACGTGCCGGTACGTTACCGCCACGTCGACAACGACGTGGAGTTGATTGAACGCCGGCCGATCATCATGACTGACGCGCTAGGCCGAATGACAGGTGTCAGCTATAGCCCGCGCCTCGACTATCTACCGCTGCTGAATGAACACGACATGGCCATATTCCACYGTGCACGTCGTCGCATGGGGGAGCTCTTTGTGGATCCGGCATTCGAGCGACGTTTCAAGCTGGAGAAGGGCGAGTTGCAAATGTTCAACAACACCCGTGTCCTCCATGGACGGACGAGCTTTGATACCAATGAAGGTCGCCGCCATCTGCAAGGTTGCTACATGGATATGGACGGCCCCAAAGGCATCTACAAAGCCATGAAAAGAAGCTTGAAAGCTCAATAAGATTCGAAAGCCTGAGGACTGATGATGGAAACCGTAGCCTTTACCCAAATGAAAGACGGCACCAAAGCCGAATATGAAATGCTGACCCAGCTGGAAACTGATTTCGCAAAGGAGCTGCCCGACCGCATTCTCAAATGCTTGCGGGATCTTGAGCACTCTCTGAGCGGTTACAAGGTGAGCAGGCTAGCTCACTCGCTTCAGACCGCGTGTAGGGCTGAGGACGCTGGTGCAGACGAGGAAATGGTGGTTGCAGCGCTGATCCATGACCTGGGTGACGAGATCGCCCCCTACAACCACTCCCAGTATGCAGCATCCATCCTTCGCCCATATGTTCGTCCAGAGGTGACCTGGGTCATCAATTATCACGGCCTCTTCCAGAACTACTACTACGTGCACTTCTTCGGCGGTGATCGTAATGAGCGGGATCTGTACAAGGATCACCCGTACTACGAG
>NZ_JBFTLU010000676.1:0-1656 GCF_056396605.1 Pseudomonas sp. 05T35 | reverse complement strand
CTCCAGCGCCACTCATGTCACCAGCGGTCCGGACGTGTCACTGGGTATTGTCTACAGTCAGAATACCCAGAACAGCCGTGCCTACCTCAAGGACTACCAGGCCAACGCCGGCACCGGTTTCGGCCAGAGCCTGCTGGTGCAGCCGATCCATGACACCAGTCTCAATTACATCGGGACTGCTCAGGGCCATGATGCAAAAAACCTGAGTCCGGTGTGGGCTGATTTTAAACCTGCCACCGAGATAGTTGCCGATATCAATGAACAGCAGAACATTCAAGTTCGCGCTTTGCAACAGTTTGACCAGTCGCTCAGCAATTTACTAAGCAGACCATCAGATAAACTTTCGATGAGTAACGACACGCCCGTCATCGTTCGGTAGGCGCTACCGCAGGCGGCGATCATTTGATCTAGATATTTAAACTTATGTCGCAAGGCAGTTGACGCTGAAAGATCACAGGCTTCGCCTGTTCCTACATCGCCCCCCTGTCGGAGCCCGCATTCTTTAACGTTTAAATTGAAAAAGCCCCGCCTCTCTCGAGACGGGGCTTTTTATTCAGCGCCTGATGATCAGGCTGCAGGCTCCAGCTCAGCGATTGCAGCGGCCGTGACAGGCACCACCGCTTGACCGCTCAACGCCAGGTCCAGCAGTTCACGGTTGGCGACCGCGTACATGGCGTAGTCCGTGCCGCTGGCGGCACGAATGTCCACCAGCATGGCGCGCCAGCGCTCGACCATGTTCTCGTTCTGGTCCATCCACAAGGCCAGACGCGTTTCCACGTCCTGCTCGCCGTTGCCCATTTGCAGGACCGAGATGGTGATCGCCCGTTGCTGCCAGTCGATGTCATCGCGGAACGCTTCACGGGCCAGCGCTTGCCAGTTGTTTTCCACCGGCAGAGCACTGATCTGTTGCAGGTACCAGGTCAGGTCCAGCGCACTGCCCACGGCGAAGTAGGCCTTGGCCACGTCCGCCGCATTCTGGCCAGTCACGTCCGCTGCCTCGATGATTGGCAACAAGGTGTACAGGTGACTGGTGCCTGCAACCATGCGCGCCAGCAACTCAGGTACGCCAGCGGCGACGTAGGCCTGATAGCGGGTCTGCCAGCCTTCGCGGGTCGGGCCTTCCAGCAGTTCGTCGAGCTTGAGGCCCAGCGCTGCCAGATGTGGACCGAAATGCGCGACGTCTCGCGCTGCGTTCTGTTCGTTGCGACGGCTGCGCAGGAACCAGCGAGTGGCACGACGGCCCAGACGCATCAGTTCATCCATCAGTTCCAGCTGTACGTCGGCCGACACCTGGTAATCCAGCGCCTCGATCTGACGGAACCAGTGCGGGAGATGGAAGATGTCACGCACGATCACATAAGCGCCGGCCACGTTCGCCGGGCTCATGCCGGTCGACTCTTTGAGTCGCTGAACGAAGGTGATGCCCATGTGGTTGACCAGGTCGTTGGCGATCTGGGTGCTGACGATCTCACGCTTCAGACGGTGACGACGCATGGCCTCGGAGAACTTGCTGACCAGCATCGGCGGGAAAGCGGTTTCCATGTCGCGGGTCAGGTAATCGTCGTCCGGCACCAGGGAGTTGAGCAACTGCTCCTTGAGGTCGATCTTGCTGTAGGTGATCATTACCGACAGCTCGGCACGGGTCAGGCCCTGGCC
>NZ_JBFTLU010000675.1:0-1656 GCF_056396605.1 Pseudomonas sp. 05T35 | reverse complement strand
GTGCGGCGAAAGTCAGCGCCGAGCGGCCCAGCGCAGTGGTGGTTGACGGTGTATCCAGCGTTAAGGCGTCAGGGGGTGGCAAGGTACGTCTCGATGTTGGTCATTTGATCTTCCCAGCCGCGACTGTTCATGCGGAAAGCTTTCAAACGGCGTTCTGCCGGAATGTTATCGAAACCGGACTCGACAACCCTCAGCAACGTACCGCCCTCCATGTCTTCGAGCTCGAACAGCACCAGGGTGGTGGGCTCCGACGAATAGTCCATGTCCGGATCCACTGCATACGGATGCCAGCGAAACGCAAATACCCGCTCGGGCTCGACCCGCACCACCTGCACGTCCCAGACCAGATGTTCATAGCCCGGATAAGTGATTTGCCCCCGGGTTCGCTCACCGGCAACAAAGCGTTTGCCCTCGAGCGCGACACCAAACCACTTGCCGAAGGACTCGGCATTGGCCAGGGCGCGCCAGACGGTGGAGCGTGGAGCCTTGAGCAGGATCTTTCTTTCGATGCGATCTGATGAGTGCATAGGTCACCTCCTTTGATGAACACTAGGCCCGGATAGCTGAATGCGCAACTTTCTGGTTGCATAAAACATTCGGACAGGCTTTACCTTTCTGTCATGGCGCCTGGAAATGCTAACGTCGCCAGTGAACTGGCCCAGAACAAGGATGCTTCATGTTGCTTACCCTTTCGGAGCGTTATCGCGGCTGCCTGCTGGGGCTGGCTTGCGGCGACGCCGTCGGTACAAGCGTAGAGTTCAAACCGCGCGGGTCGTTCCCGGCGCTCACCGATATGGTAGGTGGCGGCCCGTTCAATCTGAAACCGGGCCAGTGGACCGATGACACGTCGATGGCGCTGTGCCTGGCCGAAAGCCTGCTCACAAAAAATGGTTTTGACGCCTTCGACCAGATGGGGCGTTATCTCAATTGGTGGCAATGGGGTTACCTGAGCTCGACTGGCGACTGCTTTGATATCGGCATGACCGTGCGCGAAGCCCTGACTCATTATCAGGAAACCGGCAATCCATTCGCCGGATCGACCGATCCGTTCAGTGCAGGTAACGGTTCGCTGATGCGATTAGCGCCGATGGTGCTTTTCTATTTCCCTGACATCGATCAGATCAACGTGTATTCCGCTAGCAGTTCCAGAACCACCCACGCCGCCCCGGAAGCCATCGAATGCTGTCAGCTGTTCGCCGAATTGATTTGCAGAGCATTGCAGGGCGCGTCGAAATCGGACTTGCGACACCTGGGCCACAGACACTTTTCAGAACCCAAAGTCGCCGCGATTGCCGGTGGCGACTATCTCGCCAAACCAAAATCCGAGATCGTGGGTACAGGTTACTGCGTTGCCTCGTTGGAGGCGGCGCTGTGGTGCTTCCATCACACCGACAGCTTTGAAGACGCCGTTCTGCAAGCCGCCAACCTGGGTGATGATGCTGACACTACCGCCGCTATTGTCGGGCAGTTGGCCGGAGCTTTTTACGGCGTTCAAGCAATCCCCGGGAACTGGCTTGCGAAGCTGCATATGTTTGATGAAATCGGGGCGATAGCTGACGCATTGCTGCAAGCATCACTCACCCGACTTAATGACTGAATACACGGACACAAGGAGTGCCCAATGCCCACTCTCCACGGCAGTTGCCTATGCAAGGC
>NZ_JBFTLU010000674.1:0-1658 GCF_056396605.1 Pseudomonas sp. 05T35 | reverse complement strand
GTGCTGGTGCCGTTCAAGGCRCCGGCACTCAGGTTGGTGATTTTCACCCCGCCGGCCGGTGCRCCTGCACCACCGGTCGCMCCCARGGTGATGGCGTTGCCGCCGACCGCATCATATTTCACCGCAATATTGGCGGTGTTGACCGTGTCGGTRTTCAGCGCCGTCAACGCACCCGCTACGCTGGTTTGTGCAGTGGCTGCCGCTACCGCCCCGGTGCTGCTGATCGCGTTGATCGGCTGACTRAAGCCAGTAATCCCCGTGGCCGACGAGTAAGTGGCGCCGCCRCCCAGGGTGTTGGCCGAGGTGTTRCCCAGAGTAGTGGTCTGGGTCCCCAGATTATTCACGGCWGTATTGGTGGCAAAGAGTTGGCTGCCRTTCACCGCRTCGGTGCTGGTGCCGTTCAAGGCRCCGGCACTCAGGTTGGTGATTTTCACCCCGCCGGCCGGTGCACCTGCACCACCGGTCGCCCCCAAGGTGATGGCGTTGCCGCCGACCGCATCATATTTCACCGCGACGGCGGCGGTATTGGTCACGCTAGTGCTGAGATTGGTCAGTGCCGCGCCGACGTTGGTGCTGGGCAGTAAGCCGGTGCTGGCACCCGTTGCACTAATGGTGTTGGTGGAATAAGTGGGCGCCGTCCATGCCCCGGTGGCCGCATTCAGTGCCGCGCCGCCGCCAAGGGCAGTCGCCGTGTCCTGTCCCACTTTATTCAGTTGACTGACGTTGACGGCGTCAGTCGCATTGGCACCAGCGGCCAGTCCGGTAATCCGACGACCGTTGGCGCCGTTGGCGATGTTCACTTCGCCGCCTGTCGTTGCCGTGCCGCCGACACCATAAGCGGCGGTAGCCAGAGTAGTGCCAGTAGCGGATGAGTTAGAGCCTAGCGCCACGCTATTGGCGGCGGTTACGGATGCAAGAAGCCCGATTGCAACACCGGACGTAGCAGTCGCCGACACCGTTGATTGGCCACCAACAGCGATAGAATCAGCAGCCCCGGCCTGGGCCCCACGGGTTGTGTTACTCCCAATGGCAACGGCACCCGCACCGGACGCTGTGGTGGACTGGGCCGCTGTAAGCGAAGTAGAGCCGGCCGCATTAGAGGCCGCACCACCGATGGCCACGCCATTGAGACCCGTCGCAACGCTACCGTAACCCAAAGCGGTGCTTGCAATACCCGTCGCAGTGGTCTCCATCCCTATAGCAGTGGCCCACCGCCCGGCGCTGGCATAAAAGCCGAATGCTGCTCCACCTTCCCCGCTCACAGCGGAAAAAGCGCCGAAAGCACTGGCTCCAAGGTACCCACTCCCACTGGACCCACCGGTTGCGTTACAACCGAGAATGTTTGATGAATAAGCGCCGCCGCCGAAAGTTGGATCTGTAATTGTCGCATTGAGGGTGGTCCGACCCACTGTATCGGTAGCGGTGCCCGTACATGAGCTAGAAGAAGAATTAGGAAAATACAGGAATGCGTACCCTGGCTCGGACCATCCAACAGTCAGACTCAAAGCAACCGCAAGCACACTCAGTGCACGCGATTTTCCCTTCAATGCACGAAGTGGGTTAAATCCCCGCTTACGCTGCCTTGTCGGCCCACCCTTGGTTTTCTTATTAGCAAGTTCCGAAGCAACTACCCAGCAACACATTGACGTGTTCCAGAC
>NZ_JBFTLU010000673.1:0-1660 GCF_056396605.1 Pseudomonas sp. 05T35 | reverse complement strand
GGTCTGCAAGGCATCGATCACGCAGCGGTCCATGAGCCGAAAATCACCGACATTTTTCGGCAGCGGCTGATCAGAGATTTTGTTGTGCAGGTGATAAAACCAGTTGGCGGAGGTTTGCTTGGCCCAAGAGTCGTTGTGACGACTCACGCGATGGCCCAGCACCACTTCATAGCCTTCACGCCAGCGGTCGATCATCTGGAGGACAACTTCGGGAGGGTCCTGGAGATCGACATCGATGGGCACTACCACCTGGCCAGTGGCAGTCTGCAAGCCCGCGGTCAACGCCGCTTCCTTGCCGAAATTGCGACTCAGATCGACGATTCGCACGCGGGGGTCAGTCTTCTGGCGCTCCAGAAGCAGCTCCAGCGTGGTGTCGGTACTGCCGTCRTTGACGAACACCATCTCCAGACCGACCAGCGCCTCATCCTTGAAGACGTCAGTGATCCGCGCCATGAACAAATCGACGGTGGCAGCTTCATTAAAGACCGGAATGACGAGCGATAGCGCCACATGCTCGCCCCAATGCGTTCCATGCTGATGAGTCACTGATTGCTCTTTTTATAGTGATTTTTCTGCTATCCGAGGTCGCCGGCTAATCTCCAGCGCCATGAGCTGCGTGACATTAAGCAGGAGCGTGGGAGGTGATGCAAGGGCGAAACTGCGGCGATTTTGGCCATTCATTTACCCCCCTTTCGCCACCTGGCGGATGACCTGATTCAGCAGACGCCGAAGCCGCGAAGCTGCTCGATGTGCCTGAGCAGCTTCGTTTCCACACACCAACAGATACAGGCCCTAGATTTCCTTCACCACCGTTTCGTTATGAACGCTTTTGATCAACCCGATCACGTGCAGGCAATCCGCCTTGTTGACGTACGACTCGCCGCTGGCAACCGTCTCATGATTGGCCGCCCTTAAACGCCAGCGCCATTGGCCCTTCCCGGTAAGCGGGGTSCCTCGCGACTGCCTGTAGATCTCAAAGTACATGGTTCGCTCCTTGCGACTGCTGATAACGACAGACTCCTGGTCTGTGCAGGCAGAGTAGACGAGTGATTCAAGATTTAACGGCGATCAAAAGTAAGCAGACATTACCCAAAAAACCCTCCGCCCCGACGAAAGCCAACAGACACTGAGGCCCGTGAAAAGGCTGACTGAACACCGTCACTATTCAGGAAATCGTACTTATTTTTCATACAGCGCATAGGCCGCATTCATCCCGATCCGCTCAAAAAAGCACGGAACAAACAGGATCGTTCCGTCTTTGCGCCGCCCCCATACCTGGCTGCTACGACCGCTATCCGCCCGATGATGAGCACCCTGGGTGGATAGACCTCAAAAAAGTCGCTTTTTTGTTCATCACCCGCCAAGGGATAGTCCAGCCATCTCATCGATTTCAGGAAATACCCCATGCCCTCTCAATAAGCACTGGGAACAGTGCGCCAAAGCCGAAGAGGTCAAACGCATCAATCAAATCCTCAAGAGCCCTGCCAACAGCCTGCCGAGGATAATTGACCAGCCCGCCCGTCTCGGTCGACCACATCAGAGCGCCAGGGCCAGAGTATCGGCCTTGGCGCTATTAATGTTCCGGCACTGCTCGCGAATGATGTCGGTCATCAGCCGGACTTCCGGGTTGAACCTGTACTCTTCCAGGAACCCCATATAC
>NZ_JBFTLU010000672.1:0-1672 GCF_056396605.1 Pseudomonas sp. 05T35 | reverse complement strand
TGTTGGCTGATCCACCGCTATCGCGAGCAGGCTCGCTCCCACATTTAAGACCTGTACGCCTTGCAGAGTTCCTCAGGCGATTCCCAGTACCTTGAAAACAAATGCGTATTCGAGGGCTACGTCACGTAATCCTTGATAACGCCCGCTCATCCCGCCATGACCGGCACCCAGTTCGGTCTTGAGCAGCAACAGATTATTGTCGGATTTGGTCGCTCGCAACTTGGCCACCCACTTGGCCGCTTCCCAATACTGCACACGGCTGTCGTTGTAGCCGGCGATCACCAGGGTTGCAGGATAGGCGTGAGCGCTGACGTTTTCGTACGGCGCGTACGCCTTGATCCGATCATAAACTGCCGGCTCTTCAGGATTGCCCCACTCGTCGTATTCGGTGACGGTCAGCGGCAAGTCCGGATCGAGCATGGTGTTGAGCACGTCGACGAACGGCACCTCGGCAATCGCCGCCGCAAACAGTTCCGGGCGCTGGTTGAGCACCGCGCCGATCAGCAATCCGCCGGCACTGCCGCCGCTGATGGCCAGTTGTTTGGCGGTGGTGTGGCCGTTGGCGATCAGATGTTCGGCGCAGGCGATAAAGTCGTTGAAGGTGTTCTGCTTGTGTTCCTGCTTGCCTGCGCGATACCAGGCTTCGCCCAGTTCACCGCCGCCGCGCACGTGGGCGATGGCGAAGGCCATGCCGCGATCGAGCAGGCTCAGGCGCGCATGGGAGAACCACGGGTCGAGGCTTTCGCCGTAGGCGCCGTAGCCGTAGAGGTAAAGCGGCGTCGGCTTGCCGAGCATTTCACGTTTGACCACCAGGCTGATCGGCACCTGTGTGCCATCGGGCGCGGTCGCCCACAGGCGCTGACTGACGTAGGCATCGGCGTCGAAGGGGCCGAGCACCTGGGTTTCCTTGAGCACCTTCTGCTCGCCGCTGGCAAGCTCTAGCTGACGAATCTGCGCCGGGCGATTCAACGCCTCGTAACGCAGGCGTATCTTGTCGCTGGCAAACTCCAGGCTGTTTTGCACATGCAGGCTGTAGGCCGCGTCCGGCAGTTGCACGCGGTAAGCGGGCAGGCCTTGCGGGTGAACTTCGATGATCGGCAAACCGCCTTCGCGCAGGCTCAGGGTCATGGCCGAGGCATTCAGGCTCATGCCGTCAAGCATCACCGTGTCGCTGTGAGGGATCAGGTTTTGCCAGTCGCTTTCGGTTGGCGCGACCCCGGTGTCGGCAGCCTGATACAACGCAAAGTTGATGCCGTCGCGATTGCTGCGAATCAGCCAGGTCCATTGATCGTCGAGCTTGCCGTGGTCGACGTCGTACTCGTGATCTTCAACCCGTCGTGCCAGGCAGGTGAACGGCTGTTGTGGTTGCGAAGCATCGAGCACCCAGACTTCGCTGGTGGTTTTGCTGCCCAGCGACAGCAGCAACTGGCGTTCGGAGCTTGAGCGGTAGCAGTGCAGGAAAAACCGCCCGTCCGCTTCATGGAAGACTTCTTCGGCGGCGGTACCGTCGAGACGATAACGAAACAGCTTGTGTGGGCGATGAGTGTCATCCAGCTCGCCGAAAAACAGCGTCAGGCTGTCGTTGGCCCAGGTCATGCTGCCGTCGCAATTGTCGAACGTCAGTTCACTGACCTTGCCGTTGGACAGTTCCTTGACGAACAGCGTGTAAATC